>NZ_JBHYVB010000134.1:0-10941 GCF_042750115.1 Streptomyces sp. NPDC059455 | reverse complement strand
GTGTGGGGGGGGGCGGGGGGGGGGGTGGTTTTGGTGTTGTGGGGGTGGGGGGCGGTGCCCCGGGGGGGGGGGGCGGCGCCGGGGCCGCGCCCCCCCCCCCCCCCCCCCCCCCCGCGCCGGTTGGCGTCGTCGCCCATGGCCAGCCCGAACTTGGTGGCCAGCACGACCTCGTCGCGGCGGCCCTTGAGGGCTTTGCCCACGATCTCCTCCGACTCCCCGCCGGAGTACACGTCCGCGGTGTCGATGATGTTGATACCGGCATCGAGCGCGGTGTGGATCATGCGGACGCACTCACCGTGGTCGGTGTTGCCCATCGCGCCGAACATCATCGTGCCGAGCGCGTACTGGCTCACCGACATGCCGATGCCGCCGAGAATCCGGTGCCTCATCACAGCTTGCCTCCTGGGTCTCCGGTGGGTGTGCTGCCAGCCAAACGCGGACATCGGCCCAGGTGGGAGACCTGGCTCAACCGGGGGTCCGGGTGGGCCCCCCTCGCGGCTGTGCGCCGGGGTACGCGGCATCTACCGTGGAACCATGGGTCAGGAGGTCAATGCGGAACTGCGGGAATTCCTGCGCTCGCGCCGCGCGAGGATCACTCCCGGGGAGGCGGGGCTGCCTCCGCACCCCGGCGCCCGGCGAGTGCCCGGCCTGCGGCGCGAGGAGGTCGCCCAGCTCGCCGGGGTCAGCGTGGATTACTACATCCGGGTCGAGCGCGGGCGCCACCCCCACGTCTCGGACGCGGTCCTGGACGCCCTCGCCCGCGCCCTGCGGCTGAACGACCTGGAGCGCGCACACCTGTTCCGGATCGCGCGCCCGTCCCGTGCCCTGCCCCGCCCGCTGCCGCCGCAGCGCGTGCGCCCAGGTCTGCGACTGCTGGTCGACACCCTCGCCGACGTTCCGGTCCTGGTCCTGGGGCGGCGCCTGGACGTGCTGGCCGGCAACCGGCTCGCTCGGGCCCTGTACACCGACTTCGACGCACTGCCCGCGCGTCACCGCAACATGGCCCGGCTCATCTTCCTCGACGAGCAGATGCGCGCCCTGCATACCGATTGGGAGGACGGTGCCCGCGGAGTGGTCGCCTCCCTGCACCTGTACGCGGGACGCCACCCCCACGATCCGGCCCTGGCCGAACTCGTCGGCGAGCTCTCGGTGCAAGATCCCGACTTTCGCCGCTGGTGGGCCGACCACGACGTCTTCCAGCGCACTCACGGCATCAAGCGCTACCACCACTGCCTCGTCGGCGATCTCGTCCTGGGCTACGAGTCCTTCACCGCCACCGACGACCCGGACCAGACCCTCGGCATCTACACCGCCGAACCCGGTTCTCCCTCCGCGGACCGGCTGGCTCTCCTCGCAGGCTGGAGCAGCCCCCCGTACCAGCCCGACCATTCCCGGGCCGCCGGCGCGGCCGAGGCCGAACCGCCCAACGACCGGGCGGGGCGCAGTTCGTCTTCGTGACCTACAATTCCCCGGCCAACTGGCGAAAAACGCGCGTTCGAGCGCATGGGCGAGGAGGAGCCGCGATGGCAACGGGGGGATGGGGTCTGCCGAACGACCCCGGGCAGGGAGGCAACCGCTGGGGACCGCCGCCGGCACCCGGTCCGTACGGGCCGCCGCCGACACCGGACCCGTACGGGCCACCACCGAACCCCTACGGGCCCCCGCCCCCACCCCCACCCCCGCCACCCGGGCCCTACCGTCCGGCGCCCGCGGGTCGGCGCTGGTACCGGCGGGTGCCTTTCCTCTCCTTCCTCGTCCCCCTGCTCCGCCTGGCGCACCGGCCCGCGCGGAAACTGTTCGACCAGGACGGCGGCGGACGTGTCCACGACCCCGTGGTCGACCGCGTCCAGATCACCCGCACGGTGCTCGGCGTCCTCGCGACGCTCGCGCTCTACTACACCTACGGATCGGACGACGACCTGAAGAACCAGGCCGGCGAGAGTGCCGCCCAACTCATCGTGACCCCGGTCCTGCTCCTCATCGCCGGACCGGTGGTCATCGCCGTCTTCATCCGCTACGCGCCCGCGGAGCGGCGGCGGTTGCTGCGCTCCCGGCTCAGTGTCCCGGCCAAGACCGTCGGCTGGTACGTCCTGACCGTGGCCGTCCTCGCCGCCACGTTGTGGGCAATCTCGGCCAACCCCGAAGTGCTGGAAGGGCTGCACGGGGTGTGGCTGTTCGTGGCCGCCGTCCCCGCGCTCGTGTTCGTACTGTGGGGACTGCCGTTCTTCTTCCTGGCCTCGGCGTACGTCGCCCGCTCCGCCTTCAACACCGCCTACGTGCACGCCGCGCTGCCGGCCGTGCTCACCGTGGTGATGGTCTGGATCATCGCCGCCTTCAACCTGACCGGGAGCGGCATGCCCAACGGGCCGCTGTGGGCCCAGCTCTGTTCCCTGCTCGGCGGCCCGCTGTCGGTGACCGGACTCTCCCTGTGGGAGCTGCACCGTCTGCGCACACGCCACGGCGTGACCGTACGCGGCTGAGACGCGGGCCCGCGGCGTACGCTGCGAATGTCGATGCGCCCTGCATCTTATTGACGGCGGAAGGGCCTGCCTGTGGGCGAGAGCGAGCTGTACTACCGGGATGCGAGCGAGCTGGCGGCACTCATCGCAGAACGACAGGTATCCGCCGTGGAAGTGGTGCGGGCGCATCTGGACCGTATCGCGGCGGTCGACCCGAAGATCAACGCCGTGACGGTGACCGCCGAGCGGGCACTCGACGCGGCGCGCGCCGCCGACCGGGCCGTGCGGGCGGGCACGGCTCTGGGCCCGTTGCACGGCGTCCCGTTCACGGTCAAGGACTCGCTGGATGTGGCGGGGGTGGTCACCGCACGCGGCTCGACCCTGTTCCGGGACCGTGTTCCGGCCGGAGACGCGACCGTGGTGGCCAGACTCCGGGCGGCGGGCGGGATTCCACTGGCCAAGACGAACCTGCCCGAGTTCTCCTACTGGACCGAGACTGACAACGTCATCACCGGCAGGTCGCTCAACCCCTGGGACCACGAGCGGACTCCAGGCGGATCAAGTGGCGGGGAATCAGCCGCGATTGCCGCCGGGATGTCCCCGCTCGGGCTGGGCAGCGATGTCGCCATCTCGGTGCGGGGGCCGGCCCACGACACCGGCATCGTCGCGCTGAAGGCCACCCGGGGCCGCGTCCCGGTCACCGGCCACTGGCCCGAGGTTCCCCGGCGCTACTGGCACGTCGGTCCAATGGCCCGCAGTGTGCGGGACATCGCGGCCGCGCTGAGGGTCCTCGCAGGACCCGACGGTGTCGACGGTTACGTGCGGCACCACCACCCGCTCCCCGCCGACCTGTCCGGACCGAGGGACATACCCGGGCTGCGGGTGGGCTGGGCGACCGAGCCCGCCTTCGGCCCGGTGGATCGCGAGGTGGCGGCCACCGTCGCCGCGGCGGCCGACGCCCTGCGCACCCTGGGCTGCGCGGTCGGACCGGCCCCACTCCCCGAGCTGGAGACCCTTGACGCGACCGCGCTGAGCGCGGTGCTGTTCACCGCCGAGGTCGTGCCGTACTTCCGGCGGGCCGTCGCCGGCCGCGAGTCCGAGCTGCACAGCGTCATCCGGCGCGCGCTGACCGCGCCGGATGTGACGCTGACCGACTATGTCGCCGCCCAGCAACGGGTCGAGGCGCTCAGTTCGATGTTCTCCGGGTACTTCGAGCACTACGACATCCTGCTGTGCCCCGTGTGCCCCATCCCCGCGCCGCCGCACGCCCGGGAGACATTCGAGGTCGGCGACGTCACCGTCCCGGCACGCGGCATCATGCGCGCGACGGTCCCGTTCAATCTCACCGGCCTGCCCGCGCTCTCCCTTCCCTTCGGAGCCACCGGCGGGAAACTGCCGATCGGCGTCCAGCTCGTCTCCCGCTGGTACGACGAGGCGACGATCCTGCGGCTCGGCGCGGCGCTGGAGGAAATCAGCCCGGTCCGGCACCGCCACCCCGACCTCACCTGACCCGGCCGCCGATCCATCCGGAGGGGACTCGCCCCGCCGCCCCTTCGCTCACCTGTGGGCCGCCGTCCCCGCCCGCCCGCGCGCCCTCGGTGGGCGAAGGCCCCGCCTCGCGTGGCCCGGTGGGCGCGGAGCGGTCAGCGCACCGTCAGGCGCCGCAGGCGTGACACCGCCGCAGGCGCCGACCCGTCGGCCTCGAGGCTGATGTAACGGGCCGTCTCGGAGGCGGTCAGCCGGCGCACGCGGCCCCGGCCGGTGAGGGTTCCGGCGTCCCGGTAGGTGATGCCGTCCGTGCTGAAGCCGGCCCTCGCGCCCGGCGCCGGTGCCGCCGTCCACTCGGTCTCCACCAGGCGGACCGGGCGGACCGCGCCGAGGTCCACGACCATGCGGCCGCGCGTGCCCGGCCGCCACGCCGTGTGGGCGTCGCCGTCCACCGCCGCCGCGGGGTCGGACATGCCTTCCGGCAGCGGGCTCGTGGGGAAGACGGACCTGCCGAGGGCCAGGTCGTCGTGCGGATGGGGGGCCGCACCTGCCAGGACGACGGTGATCGTCCGGTCCGCTCTGACGACGGCGACCTGGCTGCGCCCCTGGGCCCGTACGCGCAGGGCGCAGGCGGCCCCGGACAGGCGCACGGTCGCGCCGTCGACGACCTGGACCCGCAGGCCCGACGGCAGGCGTCGGCTCGTGAGGGGGGTGAGCGTGAAGCGCGGGGGCAGCACGACCGCCGTGGCGGCGGGCAGCGCGGCCTCGAAGGACGTGCCGTCGGCGGTCAGCCTCTGGGTGCCCTCGAAGACCACCGTGTCCGTGCCGGTGCGCGGGATCGCGATCAGCGTCCGGACGGACTCGCCGGAGAGGTTGAACAGGGTCAGGTGCCCGTCCGTCAGCGTCGTGCGCACCTCGGTGGCCTCCGCCGTGGGCGCGGTCCCCCGGGCGATCGCGCGCAGCTTCCCGGCCGACGTGCCGGGGAAGCCCTCGACGAGGAGAGGTGCCGCCGGGCCGTCGCCGAGGACGATCTTGTCGTCGTAGACACCGATCGGGTTCCGGCCGTCACGCACCACGAGCCCGGCGCGTCCATCGATGTCGAGCCAGCCGCCACGGCTGCTCACCGCGGGCCTCGGCCCGGTCGCCAGGTCCCGCCAGTCCCGGCCGTCCGTGGAACCCTGGACGCGGTAGGCGCGGCCGGCCGCCGACTCCCAGCGCAGGGTGACCCGGTCGATCCGGCGCTCGGTGCCGAGGTCGACGGCCAGCCAGCTGTCGGCGCGCGGACGGTCGGCCCTCGACACCGCCCAGCGGGTGGCCGCGTCGCCGTCGACCGCGAGCGGCGCGCCCTTCCCGGTGTCGGCCGACGAGGCGGTGGCGGACCCGCCGCGCGCGAGGTCCGCGCCCTGGGCGCCGTCCCGCACCTCGAAGGCGTACAGGGAGTATCCGTAGGCCGGGTCGGGCCGCACGCCGAGCATGCGGACGTGGCGCACCGTCGTGGGGGTGAAGCCGACGTCGTCGACCCGTCCGGCGGGTGTTCCGGTGGCGGTGTCGCGGGCGCGGACGGTCGACTCGCCCTCCTCGAAGCGGTAGGTGCGCGCGCCGTCGAGCCCCGGCATACCGGGCATCGTCAGGTTGTGCACCTCGAGGTGGCCCTCCGCGTCGGCGGTGCCGCCGCTCGCGTAGACGATCGAGCCCGTCGGGAGCGTCGCGAACCCGGCCCAGCCGCCGTCGAGGCGCAGGAGTGTCGCGCTGCCGTCGAAGCCGTCGCGCGGGGACTCGTACACGCGCACGGTACGGCCCTGGACCTTCGCGGCGGTGGCGGGCAGGAACATCGGGGTCGCGCCGCCGATCCGGAACAGCCAGTCGTCATGCCCCGGTTGCCAGGCGAACTTCACGAACCCGGGCTTCGTCACGGCACCGGCCCACGCGGTTCGCGACTGGTGCGACACCAGTCCGGGGCCGGTCCCGAAGTCCGTGACACCGGAGGCCCGCGCGAACAGTTCCTCGCGCGACAGCGCCTTGACGGGCCGCCCGGACGCCGCCGCCCACACGTGCAGCAGATAGCTGATCGCGATTTCGGCGCGTGCCTCCGGCTCGTACTTCGGCTCCCCCGAGAACTTCGCCATCCGGTGCTCGGGCGGGTACCGCTGGTACGCCTCCAGCCGTGACGCCAGCTCCTGCTCCGCGCGCGCCGCGGCCCGGTCGCGCATCACCTGGGAGAGGAAGGCGAGCGGGATGACGTCCCTGCCGTAGAGGTGCTCGCGGTCGTCGACCATCGGCATCAGCGGTTCGCCCGCGTCGCTCATGACGCCCAGCAGCGTGCGCCACAGCGGCTGGGCGTTCGGCTGCCGCGCGAGGACCTGCGGGAGGGGGCGTCCGGCGGCCAGGAAGTGCGCGGCGTTGCGGCCGGAGGTGCGCCACAGCTCCTCCTGGTAGTGCGGGCCGAAGGAGCCGTGGTTCTCGACGATGAAGGTGTCGTACAGGTTGCGGGCGGTGTTCTCGGAGACGGCGACGCCGTCCACGCGGGCGGGGTTGGCGAGGTCGGCGGGCGGCAGCCCCGCCTCGTTGCGCGACCAGACGCCGTACCACGTGGCCCAGTCGGCGGCGCGGCGGTCGTCGTGCGCCCACGCGAGCGCCGGTGCGAGGGTCTGCGCGTACAGGCCCATCTCCTCCAGTTTGGTGTCGCCGACGTGTCCGCCGCTCAGGCCGTTCGGCGTCCAGTCGCCCGAGGCGGGGTCGTCGCCGCTGCCCAACGACGCGGTGTAGGCCGCCTGTTCGCGGACGATGGTCTCGACGTTTCGCCGCGTGGCGGTGTCGAGGTCCTTCCACAGCAGCCGGGCGGCGAGGACGAAGTACGACTGGAAGGTGGTGTCGAAGAAGAGCGTGCGGCCCCACTCGTCGCCGCCGGTGAGCCGGTTCGACGCGGCGAAGTGACGGATGGTGGCGAGCGTGCGCCGCTCGAGGGTCTCCCGGTCGGTGCCCGCGCGCGCCGCGTCGTAGGTGCCGTGAGTGAGCAGGACCGCGTTGCCGAGGACCACGGCGAACCCGAAGTCCTTGGCGGTGTAGTGGCCCTGGGCCTCGTCCCACTGCGTCTCGGACCACCGGGTGTGGTCCAGGAGCACCCGCAGATAGGTGGCCGCGACGGCGTCGGGCGGGGTGTCGTCACGGCCCTGCGCCGCGTGGGCGCTCGCGGCTCCGGTGAGCGGGGGCATGGCGGCCAGCGCGCCCGTGAGACCGGCGAGGTGCAGGAAGCGGCGGCGGTCGAGGGGCAGGGATGGGTGCGACACGGAACGACACCTCGGAAGGCTAGACAACGTTGTCAGAGGGCGTCGCACATTCTTCGGCGAACCCGGTATGCGCGTCAACGGGTGTGACGTCAGCCATTCACCGGCCGACCGACGACCCCGGGGAGGCCGCCGGCCGCACTCGCCGGAAGAGGCATCGGCCGCCCGCCGGGCAGCCGATGCGAAGCGGAATGCGGCGTCAGGTGTTGTTCCGGAGCGCGTCGTAGATGGCCGTGACGTAGGCGCCGCTTCGGTCGGAACCGATGATGCCGGGGGCCATCCTGTTCATCATGTAGGAGATCGTCATGCGCCGCTCGAGGTCCATGATGATCATTGACCCGCCCCAGCCTCCCCAGAAGCAGATCTTTCCGTCGGGGATCCAGGCGATGGTGTCCTTCTTGGGCAACGCATAGCCGACACCCCAGCGCAGCGGGATGCCGAGGACCACGTCCACACCGTTGGCCTGCTCGTTGAAGATGAGATCGATCGTGTCCGGGCCGAGCAGGCGGATGCCGTCGACCTCACCACCTCGGGCGATCGCGGACAGCATACGTGCGACGGAGCGAGCGTTGCCGTGCCCGTTCACCCCGCCCATGTCCGCGCGGCGCCAGTCCGGTGTGTTGGCGTCGTCCGCCTCCATGAAGGGTCCGGTCGCGGCCCTGACGCCCGGGTTGTCCGCTCCCCGGGCGCCGGCGTCGATCCGCATGGGGGGCGGCGGAATCACGTTCGCGATCCGGCCCCAGTCCTCCTCGGCGGCACCGATCTGGAAGTCGGCGCCCAGCGGGCCGGCGATCTCCTCGGCGACGAACCGCTTCAGGGGCTTTCCGCTCACCCGGCGGACGACCTCGCCGAGCAAGTGACCGAAGTTCGACAAGTGGTAGCCCGAGGCCGTTCCCGGCTCCCACCACGGGGCCTGAGCGGCCATCCGGGCGGTGGACTTCTCCCAGTCGTAGAGATCCGCGAGCACAGCGGGCTGGTCGAGACCGGCGACCCCGGAGGTGTGCGAGAGAAGGTGGCGGATTTCGACGCCCTGTTTGCCGTTGGCGGCGAACTCGGGCCAGTACTCGGCCACCGGGGCGTGGATGTCGAGATGGCCACGATCGACGAGCATGAGCGCCGCCAGGCTGGTGACGGTCTTCGTGGTCGACCACACATTGGTGATGGTGTGTTCGTCCCACGCCACGGTGCGGGCCGGGTCGCGAAAGCCGCCCCACAGGTCGATGACGACGTCGCCGTCGATGTCGAGGACCAGGGACGCGCCCAGTTCCTCGCCGGAGGCCACGTTCTGCTCGAACTTGGCGCGGACGGTGTCGAATCGGGCGTCGTGCCTGCCGGCTATGTTGCTCATGGCGGCTCACGCTAACACCTGACGCGCCATCAAGGCGCCCGGACAAAAGCGGGCGGCATGCGGATTAAATGAGTCGGCGGCCAAGGTGGCCCGACGGTGCGGAGGCTGGACGTTAGCGACCGCCGTTGATCAACAACTGGAGGCGGCTCAGGCGGTCCATGGTCTTCGTGTCCGGCACGGGTTGCAGCACGAGAAGCCGTTGCCGGGACAGTGGGCTGGCGAGGACGACGCAGTCCAGATCAAGGCGCCCCACCTGCTCGTTGAACACGGATTTCGTCGAGCAGCGCAGCGTCGACACCCGGTGCTGGTCCCACATCCCGGCGAACTCCGCACTGGCTTCCCGCAGATCGGAGACCAGTGTCGCGGCGGCGGGATCGTGGCCACGCTGAGTGACCGTGGCCCTGAGGTCGGCCACGTACAACAGTCTGGTGGCCTCTTCCTCCTGCGGCGACGCCGAGCGCAGTACGGAACGCCAGTGCGCGGAGGTGAACCAGTGCCAGGTCAGGTTCCTCGCGTGGCCGGGCCGGTCGGCGAACGTGCCGAACAGGGCGACGTTCAAAGGGTTCTGTGCCAGGACATTGGAGAGGTCGTCGGAGATGAGCGCGGGTGTCGTGGCCGCCACCGCGTCCAGCGTGTACGACAGCCCCGGGTCGAGGCAGTCCGGGGGCTCGGCCGTCGTCGGCGGCGCGTGCCCGGCCAGCAGGTACAGATGATGCCGTTCGTCGGGTGTCAGCCGCAGGGCGGTCGCGATGCTCGCGAGTATCGCGACCGATGGCTGGGGGCCACGTGCCTGCTCGAGACTTTCGTAGTAGGCCGTGGACATGTTGGCCATCGCCGCCACCTCGTCGCGGCGCAGCCCGGGAGTCCTGCGCCGGGGGAGAAAGAGGAAGAGCATGGAAGCCACGACCCCTGTCGTTCTCGTTCACGGTTTCTGGCACGGCAACTGGTGCTGGAGCCTGGTCGGTGAGCAACTCGCGAGCCGCGGTGTCGCCTCGGTCGCCGTGGACCTCGACGGACACGGTCTGAAGAGCCGCTCGCCCCGGTCGCGATGGGGGCGTCCGTTCGATGCCGACGCGTACGCCGCGGAGCCCTCGCCGGTGGCCGGGATCACGGCGTCCTCCGCGGCCGCGAGCCTGGTCGAGCAGGTGCGGCGGATCGGAAGCGGCCGGCCGTGTCTGGTCGTGGCGCACAGCATGGGCGGCACCGTGGCGACCGCCGCGGCCGAACAGGCGCCGGAACTGTTCGCCGAACTCATGTACGTGGCGGCGTTCGCCCCGGTCAGTGGGGCGCCGACGGCGCAGTACATCGGCATGCCGGAGAACGCGGGAGAAATGGTGGCGGGCGGGCTCTCGACGGACCCGGCGTCGGTCGGTGCGCTGCGCTACGACACGGGCGACAGCGATCGTCGGGCCGTCATCCGCGAGACGTTCTACAACGACGTCACCGACGAGGTGACCGCCGAGGCGGCGATCTCGCTGCTGAGCACGGACGCACCCGCCGGCGTCGCCGCCGAGCCGATCAAGGTGACCGCCGAACGGTACGGTTCGATCCCGCACAGCTACGTCGTCTGCACCAGGGACAACGCCATACGGCCCACGTCGCAACGCCTCATGGTCCGGGAAATCGACGCTGTTTCCACCCAGCCGACGACGATTGTGGAGATGGATTCCTCGCACTCACCGTTCCTCTCCCAGCCGACCGCCCTCGCGGATGTCATTCACGTGGCGCACACGGCGGTACACCGGCCTGACCGGTCGCGGACCGCCAGGACCTGACGCGATCCGGGCATCCGCGGGCGCCGCCTCGGACCACAGAATTCCCACAAAGACGCTCTCTAGTAGATTGTCGTGGCTAAGTATTGTTCTGATTGGTGGAGTTGGGGGCCGGGCAAGCTCCCCTTGTCGCTTCCGTTCGGCCGGGCAGGGGTGCCGTGTCCTCACAGAAGAAGTATCCGGTTGCGTTGAGTGTCGAGGATCGTCGGGCGTTGGTGCGGGTGACGACGACGGGGGTGCGCAGCGCATCGATGATCAGACGGGCGCGGGTGCTGCTCGCGTTGGACACGTCGGTCGGCGAGGTCGATCCGCGGGCGGTGATCGCAGAGCGGGTCGGGGTCTCGTGCGAGTCGGTCCGCCTGATCTCGAAGCGGTACGCGGAGACCGGCGGCGATGTGTGGGCCACGGTCGGCCGGAAGGAACGCGCATGCCCGCCGGTGCCCTCCCCGGTGACCGGCGAGGTCGAGGCGAGGCTGATCGCGCTGGCGTGCTCGACGCCGCCCCAGGGACATGCCCGGTGGTCGCTGCGCCTGCTGGAGAAGCACGTCGCGCTGGTCGAGGACATCCCGGATCTGGACCACTCCACGATC
>NZ_JBHYVB010000133.1:0-32548 GCF_042750115.1 Streptomyces sp. NPDC059455 | reverse complement strand
GCCCCTTGTATCGGGAAGGTGCGGTTAGGGGAAAGCATCTGTATGCGGCCCCGCCACGTGGCAGCGGCTGCACCGCATGGCAGGGGCCCCGTCCCTGGACTCGGGGTCTGGGGCGGAGCCCCCACGCGGCGGAGCCGCAAATCGACGCTGCGCGGGAAGGGGCGGGGAGGGGAAAGATCAAGATCCGCCGGACACCCCCTGGGCCCGCTGGGCAGCCCTCAGCGCCCCCGCACCCGGCGGCCCCACCGGCGCAGTAGCCCCCGCCGGGCCCGGGGAGCCCGGGGTCCGGGGGGCCGGCGGCCCTCCGCACCGATGCGGCTCGGTGTCCACTGACCGTCGGGGGACAGGATCGGTGCCTTGCGCTCCGCCTGCGCCCGGATCTCGTGGTGGGAGTCATACGCGGTCACCCGGAACGCCTCGTCGTGGGAGGCCAGAGCCGCCCGCAGGGCCGCGCCGGTGGCACCACGGCGCCGGGCGAGGGACGCCACCCAGCCGAGGAAGCCCATGAGTGCGGCGAGCACACCGGCGACGATCAGATACGGCAGTAAGTCACTCATGGGCCGAGGCTACGTGAGGCCGTACGTCGTCGAGCAGGCCCAGTTCCAGACGGCTCAGCCGCGCGGGGTCGGCGATCACCTCGTACGCGGCGATCCTCCGGTCCTCGACGGTGACGGTCAGGGCGAGGAGCAGCCGGCCGCGCGGGGCCACGACCACCCCTACGGACCCGTTCACCAGCGCGGGCTCCGCGAACCGTGCCCTCGGTGCGAAACCGGCGGTCTCCTCCGCCACCGCCCGCGCACCGCGGGCCACCGTGGGCACTCCCTCGGGCAGGGCGGCGCGGTCGGCGCGCCGGACGACATCCGGGTCCAGCACCGCGAGCAGCGCCTCCATGTCGCCGCCGCGCGCGGCGGCGAGGAAGGCGTCGACGGTGCGCCGCTGCCGGTCCAGCTCGGCGCGGGGCACCGCCGCGATGCCCCGCACCTTCTGGCGGGCGCGGCTGGCGAGCTTCTTCGCGGCGACCGGTGAGCGCTCCACGATGGGCGCGATCCGGTCGAACGGCACCGCGAACACATCGTGCAGCACAAAGGCGATCCGCTCGGCCGGGCCCAGCGTGTCCAGCACCACGAGCAGCGCCCTGCCGACCGAGTCGGCCAGCACCGCCTCGTCCTCCGGACCGCCGCCGTCCCCGGTCTCGCGGGCCATCTCGGGCAGCTCCTGGCCGACCGGTTCCTCCCGGCGCGCGGTGCGGGAGCGCAGCATGTCCAGGCAGATCCGGGAGACGACCGTCCGCAGCCAGCCGGTCAGGTTCCCGACCGCCTCGGCGTCCGCGCGGCTGAGCCGCAGCCATGTCTCCTGCACGGCGTCGTCCGCCTCGCAGAGCGAGCCGAGCATCCGGTAGGCGACCGCCCGCAGCTGGCCGCGGTGGGTCTCGAAGCGTTCCGCCAGCCCGTCCTGCGGGTGCCGGCGCTGTTCGTTTCCCGGTTTCCGCCCGTCCATCGGTCACCTTTTCTCGCCGCGCTCCGTCACTTCCTCAGACGTAACCACGACGTATCCCACGCGGCAGAGGTGACGAGGAGAGACACCATGACCACCACCTGTTCGACCGTCCTGGATCAGCCGCTGCTGCGCCCCGCGGAGCTGGGGGACCTCCAGCTGCCCAACCGGGTGGTGATGGCCCCCATGACCCGGGCCCGGGCCACGGGCGAGGGGCTGGTCCCGAACGGTATGCACACGGACTACTACGGTCAGCGGGCCGGGGCCGGGCTGATCGTCACCGAGGGGACCTGGGCGAGCGAGCGGGCCATCGGCTTCCCGAACGTCCCCGGTGTCTACAGCGAGGAGCAGATCAGCGGGTGGCGCCGGGTCACCGACGTCGTCCACGCCCTCGGCGGCCGGATCGTGCTGCAGCTGTGGCACACCGGCGCCGCCTCGCACCCCGACCACCTCGGGGGCGCCCTTCCGGCCGGTCCGTCGGCGGTCGACCCCCGGGAGCGGACCTACACCTCCGGCGGGCCCAAGGCCACGGTCACCCCACGGGAGATGACGATCACGGACATCCGGGACACGGTGGCGGAGTACGGCGCGGCCGCGGTGAACGCCCGCCGCGCCGGTTTCGACGGCGTCGAGGTGCACGCCCTGGGTTCGTTCCTGATCCCGCAGTTCCTCAATCCACGGCTGAACCGCCGCCGCGACGCCTACGGCGGCGATCCGGCCGGGCGGCGGCGACTGCTGATGGAGATCGTGGACGCGGCGGCCGCGGCCTGGGACGGCCGCCGGGTGGGCGTGCGCCTGTCGCCGTACTGGACCGCCGAGCGGTTCACCGCCGACGAGCGGACGCTCACCGACTACGACGCGCTCGTGGCGGAGCTGTGCGACCACCGCGTGGCCTATCTGCATCTGCGGGGGCCGGCCCCCGCCGCGCCGGGCGCCGCCCCGGACCATGACGCCTTCGCCCGCTACCGGAGCCGCTTCGACGGCCCGCTGATCGCCAACCACGGCTTCGACCGGGAGACCGGCAACGCGGTGATCGAGGCCGGGCTCGCGGACGCCGTCTCCTACGCCACCCACTTCGTGGCCAACCCCGACCTCGTGGCCCGGTTCGCCCTGGACCGCGAGTTGGCGGCGGGCGACCCGGGCACGTACTACACCGGCGGGGCGGGCGGCTATGTCGACTATCCGGCGAGCCGCTGGGGGGACGGCGTCAGGCGTTGAGGACGCCCGTGCCGAGCAGCCCGAACAGCGCCACGCCGATCACGATCCGGTAGATCACGAAGGCGTTGAACGAATGCTTGGCGACGAACTTCAGCAGCCAGGCGATGGAAGCGTAGGCCACCACGAAGGACACCACCGTGCCGACCGCGAGCGGCATCGCGCCCACGCCACCGCTCATGGCGTCCTTGAGCTCGTAGAGCCCCGCACCGGTCAGCGACGGAATGCCCAGGAAGAACGAGAGCCGGGTGGCGGCCACCCGGTCCAGGTCGAGCATGAGGCCAGTGGCCATCGTGGCGCCCGAGCGGGAGAAGCCGGGGAAGAGCAGCGCGAGGATCTGCGAGGAGCCGACCAGCATCGCGTCCTTGACGCTGGTGTCGTCCTCCCCGCGCTTGTGGCGGCCCATCCGGTCGGCCAGCCACATCAGCCCGCTGCCCACGATCAGCGAGGCGGCCACCACCCACAGGGAGGCGAGCGGGCCCTCGATCAGCGGCTTGGCCGCCAGGCCCACGACCACGATGGGGATCGTGGCGTAGATGACCCACCAGGCGAACTTGTAGTCGTGGTGGTACCGCTCCTCGCGGTTGACCAGCCCCCGCGCCCATGCGGTGGCGAAGCGGCGGATGTCGCGGAAGAAGTACAGCAGGACGGCGGCGATGGCGCCGACCTGGATCACCGCGGTGAAGGCCACGACGGACTTGTCGTCCACCGGGATGTCCATCAGCCCCTCAGTGATCTTGAGGTGGCCGGTGGACGAGACCGGGAGGAATTCCGTGACCCCCTCCACGACGCCGAGAACGACGGCCTGTCCGATGTTGATCGCGCTCACGTGGTCCGTCCCGCCGGTGTCTTTCCGTGATCGGTTGTCCACGGGACGGTAGACGATGAGCCGGGACGGTGGCCAATCAGCGAACGGCCCGCCGGGATCGGGCATCGCCGCGGCCCGTGCCCGTATGGAGCGGGAGCACGGGCCGCCGCGGGAGGGTCAGGCGGCCGGGCCGGAGCCGCTGAGCAGGCTCCGCACGCCGTTGGCCGAGAGGGTGACGGCCTCCGGGGCGCCCGCGTCGATGGTCAGCGAGAGCTCTTCGGAGGGCCATCCTTGGGCCAGCGCGCCCAGCGGCACCAGGTGGTACCGCTCGATCTGGGGCAGGGCCTGGTGCATCCGGGCCGGAGTGGTGAAGACCGGTACCAGCTGCGCGCCATCCTCCTGCTGGAACACGGGCAGGGTCACGGCCTGCGGGTCCGTCTCCTCTCCGGTCTCGGCGGAAGGGAGGAGGACCTCACTGTTGGCAAGGGTGTTCAGCGCCGACTCGTCCGCCCGGTCGGCCGCCAGCTCGCCTAGGGCCTGCTGGGTGGCGGAGACGTTTTCATCGGAAGGGCTGGTCATGATTCCGTCCATGGATCGGGTTTTGGGTCTTCATGGGTTTCTGGGTCCCAGAGCGGCTCGAGTGAACAGCCGCGGCTGGCTCGAATACCCCGCCTCAGGAAACTCACACGTCCTGTTCCGCCTCGATTCCTCCGCAGGCCGTGGAGGCATATGCCCCGGGTTACGACCCGGCCCAGCCCAGCGACCTCTCGACCGCCCGCTGCCAGTTCTCGTACTCCGCCTCCCGCCGCGCGGGGTCCATCGTGGGCATCCACTGGGCCGCGCGGTGCCAGTTGCGGCGCAGCCCCTCCAGATCCGGCCAGTAGCCGGAGGCGAGTCCGGCGGCGTAGGCGGCGCCGAGGGAGACGGTCTCGGAGACCATGGGCCGCACCACGGGCATGTCCAGGACATCGGCCAGGAACTGCATCAGCAGATTGTTCGAGGTCATCCCGCCGTCCACCCTCAGCTGGCGCAGCGGCCGGGGCGAGTCGGCGTTGATGGCGTCGACCACCTCCCGGGTCTGCCACCCGGTGGCCTCCAGGACGGCCCGGGCCAGATGCCCTCTGGTGATGTACGAGGTGAGCCCGACGATCACCCCGCGCGCGTCGCTGCGCCAGTGCGGGGCGAACAGCCCGGAGAAGGCGGGGACGATGTAGCAGCCGCCGTTGTCCTCGACGCCGCGGGCGAGGGTCTCGATCTCGGGGGCGCTGTGGATCAGCCCCAGGCGGTCGCGGAACCACTGCACCAGCGAGCCGGTGACCGCGATCGGGCCCTCCAGGGCGTAGACCGGCGGCTCCCCGCCGACCTTGTAGCCCACCGTGGTCAGCAGCCCGTGCCGGGACCGTACGAGCTCGGTGCCGGTGTTGACCAGGAGGAAGCTGCCGGTGCCATAGGTGCACTTCGCCTCGCCGGGGGCGAAGCACGTCTGCCCGAACAGCGCCGCCTGCTGATCGCCGAGGGCGGCGCAGATCGGGACGTCCGGCAGCAGGGCGCGGGCCATGCCGTAGCACTCGGCGGAGGAGCGGATCTCCGGCAGCATCGCCCGGGGCACATCGAAATAGGCCAGCAGTTCATCGTCCCAGGCCAGGCTGCGGATGTTCATCAGCATGGTGCGGCTGGCGTTGGTGGCGTCGGTCAGATGCAGTCCGCCGTCGGGCCCTCCGGTGAGGTTCCAGATCAGCCAGCTCTCCATGGTGCCGAACAGCACCTCGCCGCGCTCCGCGCGCTCGCGCAAGCCGTCGACATGGTCGAACAGCCAGCGCAGCCTGGGCGCGGAGAAGTAGGTCGTGGGCGACAGACCGCAGCGTTCCAGGAAGAAGTCGTCACCGGTGGTCCGCCGCAGCTCCTCGACATAGCCGCTGGTACGGGTGTCCTGCCAGGTGATGGCGCGGCTCACCGGAACGCCGGTGCGGCGGTCCCAGACCACCGTGGTCTCGCGCTGATTGGCGATGCCGATCGCCGCGATCTGCTCGGGCCGGATCCCCGCGCCCTCCAGGGCCCGGGGGACGACGACACGGCGCAGATGGGACCAGATCTCGCTGGGGTCGTGCTCGGCCCAGCCGGGCCTGGCGAAGTACTGCTCATGTTCTCGCTGGCCGACCGAGACCAGCCGTCCCTGGTGGTCGAAGAGGATGCACCGGGTGGACATGGTGCCCTGGTCGATGGACATCACATAGCGTTCAACCATGGCCTGGCCTGCCTTCGGGCGGGTTGGAGCAGGGCATGGGGCATCACCAGCGGGTCGCGCCGAGATCGCGGGAGATCGCCCGGGAGGCGTCGCGCGTCAGCCCGACGAGCGAGCCATGCGGGCGTCCCTTGCTGTCGCAGAGGCGGTCCATGGCGCCGGAGATGCCGACGGCGCCCACCACCAGGCCGCCCTGTCCGCGGATCGGCGCGGCGATGTCCGCCTCGCCCATCATCATCTCCTGTGCCGCGAACGCCCACCCGGTGTCGCGGATCTCGGCCAGCGCCCGGCTCAGCTGCTGGGGGGAGTCGAGCGTGTGCCGGGTGTAGCTCTCCAGTTCGGTTTCCATGAGCGGCTCCAGGGGAGTCGCCCCGTACGCCAGCAAAATCTTGCCCAGCGCACTGGCGTGCAGGGGCAGCAGCGAGCCCACGTCCAGGGTCTGGAAGGTGTCATCGGGCCGGAAGACGTGGTGGACGATGAGGACCTTGCCCTCCAGGGGCACCCCGAGGCGGACCGCCTCACCGCTGCGCGCGGCCAGGGCGTCGGTCCAGTTGATGGAGCGGGACCGCAGTTCGTTGATATCGAGATAGCTGGTCCCCAGGTGCAGCAGCGCCGCGCCGAGCTGGTACTTCCCCGTCGCCTTGTCCTGTTCGACGAAGTCGACGCTCTGCAGGGTGCGCAGGATGCCGTGCGCGGTGCCTTTCGCGAGGCCGAGCGAGGCCGCCACCTCGCCCAGACTGAGCCGACCGGACCCCTGGGCGAGCAGCCGCAGGATCGCCGCCGCCCGCTCGATGGACTGCACCGGGCCGGCCATGTCGCGATCGTAGCTCTTCGGCCAGTGGCACAGCCTGTCGGCGTGGACGCCAAACGTTCGGCAATGCCGACCGGGGTTCGTTGACCCCGGCGGTCGGCGCCCATAGCGTCCGTATCGGGACAAGAAGAGCAGTATGCCGAAAGGTGACCCGAAGGGCGCCCGGCAGCGAGACACAACCCGGCTTGGAGAGGAGGAGACGTGGCGGAACAGCTGAGCCTGCCGACGCCCGGCATCACCAGGCACGGCGTGACCGGGCAGGCCGCGGGGACCGTAGATCTCACCGACGTCCGTCTCATCGGCTCCCAGGCGCCGGACCCGGAGACCCTGATGGCGTCGGGGGCCACCCGCGCCGAAATCCCGGACCGGCCGCCGGTGGCGAAGCGCGATGAGGCCCCGGCCCGGCCCTCGGCGGACGAGGCCGGCGACCATGTCCTGCCCGTCCCCCACATCTGCGAGGCCGTCGCCACCGTACGGCGGCGGGCGCACGTGCTGCTGTCCGAATGGGAGCTGCCGGCCGACCGGGTCGACGAGGCGCTCATGGTGATCTCGGAGCTGGTCACCAACGCGATCCTGCACGCCCTGCCCCCGGCCGTGCTGCGGCTGAGCTGGACCGAGTGCGAGGGCCGCGCCGGCCTGCGCATCGAGGTCACCGATGGGGGCCCGATCCCCGCCGACCAGCGGGCGGACGAGGACATCGAGCCCGATGAGCACGGCCGTGGGCTCGGCATCGTCACCGCGCTGTCCTCGCGCCACGGCAGCCACACCTGCCATGAGGGCATCACCTGGTGGGCGGACCTGCCGGCCGCCTAACCGACGGCACGGTCCCAGGTGACCGGGAGCCGGTGGACTCCGTAGATCAGCATGTCGTGGCGCAGCGGCACCTCGTCGGGCGGCACCGCCAGACGCAGCGTGGGGAAGCGCCGCAGCAGGGCGGGGTAGCCCGTCCGCATCTCCATCCGCGCGAGATGCTGGCCCAGGCACTGGTGAATGCCGTGGCCGAAGGCGATCTGATCGCCCGGGTCGCGGGTGATGTCCAGTGCGTCCGGGGCGGCGAACCGCGCGGCGTCCCGGTTGGCCGAGGCCAGTGCCCCGACCACCGTCTCCCCGGCCCGTACCCGCGCCCCGGCGATCTCGAGGTCCTCCCGGGCGACCCGTACGATCCCGAACTGGACGATGGTCAGATACCGCAGCAGCTCCTCGACCGCGTGGTCGATCACCTCGGGCCGCTCGCGCACCCCCCGCGACTGCTCGGGGTGGCGCAGCAGCGCGTAGGTGCCCAGGGCCAGCATGTTCGCCGTGGTCTCATGGCCCGCGACGAGCAGCAGCAGCCCCACACCGGTCAGCTCCTCGTCGGTCAGCCCGGCCGCCGTGGCGCTGCCGGCGCCGGGACCGCCGGGCGCGCCGTGGTCGCCGTTGACGAGACGCGAGAGCAGCGCCTCGTCCGGCCGCTGCCGCTTGGCGTCGATCAGCCCCCGCATGTACTCCCACAGTGCGTCCCGGGCCGCGTAGACCTCTTCCTCGCGCCGGCCGAGCCGGAGCAGAACGGTGGCCCACCGCTGGAAGTCGGTCCGGTCCTCATACGGCACGCCCAGCAGCTCGCAGATCACCAGCGAGGGGATCGGCTGGGCGAACGACGTCATCAGGTCGGCCGGGGGACCGGCACGCTCCATCGCGGCCAGGTGGTCCTCGACGATCTCCTCGATCCGCGGCTGCAGCCCCCGCAGCCCCCGGGCGGTGAACCACTTGCTCAGCAGCCGCCGGTAGCGGGTGTGCTCGGGCGGGTCCATGCCGATGAACGAGCCCAGCATGCGGCGGTCGTCCGGGCGGACCGGAAACGCGTGCACCGGTGAGGAGGTGCGGCGGCGGTCCGAGCTGAAGCGGTCGTCCGCCAGCAGCCGCGTCACGTCCTCGTGCCGGGTGAGCAGCCAGCCCGCCTTGCCGTCCGGAAAGGCCAGCCGACTGGCCCCGCCGTCCTCCCGCAGCGCCGCGTAGGCACCGGGCGGATCGAAGGGGCAGTCGCGATGTCTGGGCAGCGGCGCCGGGGCCGAGGCGCGTGAGGTGACGGACACGGGAACGCTCCCTTCGAAGGTGACGAAGGCGAACCGAGTCCCTCTTTCGAGCCTAGCTCCGCACGGTGGGCCGGGCGACGCGAGCCTTACGGCAACGGGCCCTCACCTTGGGCGGTTTTCGGGGCCGGTGTGGCATCGTGGCGCCGGGCGCGAGGAGACGCCGGGAGGTCCCGGGAGCGCCGGATGGGGGAGAAGAGCAGGATCAGCCCGGCGAGCGGAATGCCCGCCGTGGTGATCCACATGGCGGCGCGCAGGCCCAGCGCGGTGCCGAGCGCACCGCCGAGCAGGGCTCCGAGGGGCAGCGTTCCGTAGCTGATGAACGCCGATGTCGCGGTGAGCCGGCCCAGGAGCTCCGGCGGGCAGTAGCGCTGCTGGAAGCTTGCCTTGATCACATTGCCGGCCACCACACCGGCGGTGACGCAGAACCCGCCCGCTACGAACAGCGCCATCCCGGGCCCCTCGGCGGTCATCGGCATGAGCAGGGCGCCGACGGCCAGCCCCACTTCGAACACGAGGGTCGCCCGGGCGTCGCCGACCCGGGCGGCGCCGCGGCGGGCGCAGAACGCCCCGGCGACGCCCCCGAGGCTGACGGCCGCGATGAGGCCACCGACCAGCTCCGGTGCCAGACCGACGGTCCGGACCAGGAAGACCACCGCGATCGACTGGTATCCCATCAGCGCCAGATTGGACGCGGCCGCGAAGAGCGTCAGGGTGCGCAGCCACCGGTCGCCGACGATCAGCCGCAGCCCCTCGGCCACCTCGCGGGCCAGCGCCCGGGGCGGGCGCTCGGCCCGGGGGACGCGCGGTTCGCGGAAGCGGATGCCGGTCAGGCAGAGAAGGGTGACCAGAAAGGTCGCGGCGTTGACGAACATCCCGTTCACCGCGCCCGCCAGCTGTGCGATCAGACCGCCGGAACCCTGCCCGGCGATCTGCGCGGCGGACGCGCTGCCGTGCAGTTTGGCATTGCCCTCCGGCTGGTCGGCGGGGTCCAGGAGCCCGGCGAGATAGGCGCTGTAGGCGGTCTGGAAGAACACCGCCGCCGTACCCGTCAGCAGGGCGACGGCCAGCAGCAGTTCGACGCTCAGCAGCCCGGTCCGGGCGGCCACCGGGACGGACGCGAACAGCACCAGCGAGGCCGCGGCGGCGGCCAGCATCACCGGCCTCCGGGGCAGCCGGTCCACCCACGCCCCCACCGGAAGGCCGATGAGCAGCCAAGGGGCCCAAGCGGTGGCGGCCAGCAGACCGACCTCGAAGGTGTTCGCGTGCAGCGTGGAGACGGCGATCAGCGGCATCGCCACACCGGTGACGGCCGAACCGTACTTCCCCGCGGTCTCACCGCACCACAGCAGCCGGAAGTCGCGGTGGCGCCGCAGCAGGCCACCGGAGGTTCTGGGAGTCATGCCGGTCGGGCTCCTCGGTCGGGGAGAAGGGCGGCCGCGTGGCGGAGCAGTGCTTGTAGGGCCGGGTTGTCGTTGTTCTTGCGCCACACGAGGTTGAGTTCTACCGGCTCCGGACTGGTCAGCTCCACCGATTTGAAGACGGTGTTCGGGTAGCGCGGCCGGGCGGCCGTCTCCGGGACCAGGGCCACTCCCCAGCCGCCGTTCACCAGGGCCAGGATGGTGTGGACCTGGCTCAGGTACTGGGAGAAGACCGGGGTGGCGTGTGCGGCGCGGAAGATGCTGATGAGCAGCTCATTGAAGTAGCGCGCTTCGATGGGCGAGTACATCAGCAGTTCCTGCCCGTCGAAGTCGGCCACCTTCAGCGGCCCTTCGCCCGCCGCCAGCGGATGCCCGGTCGGCAGGGCGGCCAGCAGCCGCTCCCGGGCCGCGGGCCGGGAGCGCAGATCCGGTCCGGTGACCGAGGGCCGCACCAGACCCAGGTCCAGGCTCTGCTCGGTGACGGCCTCCAGCTGGTCACGGGTGACCATCTCGCGCAGGGTGATCTCCGCGCCCGGCATGGCCGCGCGGGCGATCTCCAGCAGTGTGCCGAGCACGGAGTGGGCGCTGGCCGCCGTGAAACCGATGGCGATGCTCCCCGCCTCGCCCGTGGCCACCTGCTGGGCGGCGAGCACGGCATGCTCGGACTGGCGCAGGATGCGGCGGGCCTCGGTGAGAAAGGCGCGTCCCGCGGGGGTGAGCCGCACCGAGCGGTTGGTGCGCTCCAGCAACTGGACCCGCAACTCGGTCTCCAGCAGCTGGATCTGGCGGCTCAGCGGCGGCTGGGTCATCTTCAGCCGCTCCGCGGCCCGGGTGAAATGCAGCTCCTCGGCGACCGTCACAAAGCTGGTGAGTTGCATGAGCGTGAACAACGATGCTCTCCCGGTATCAACGCATGCCAATTTTAAGTTAGACGTAGATCGTCCGGCGACCTTAGCTTGCAAAGGAGCTCGTCGGCCGCCCGGGGCGGTTCCGACGACATCCACTCGCCCCGCATACGGGCCCCACACACAGGGACAACACGTGGTGACCACATCGCATACGGCAACGCACACCGCGCAGCAGGCAGGTGAGGCGACCCTCGACCGGGTCTCCTGGATCCGAGTGTCCTCGGTCGTCCTTCCCCTGGCCACTCCCATCAGTGACGCCAAGGTGCTCACCGGGCGCCAGAAGCCGATGACGGAGGTGGCCTTCCTCTTCGTCGAACTCGCCACCGAGGAGGGGCACGAGGGCATCGGCTTCAGCTACTCCAAGCGCGCCGGAGGGCCCGGCCAGTTCGCCCACGCCCAGGAGATCGCGCCCACCCTCCTCGGCGAGGACCCCAGCGATATCGCCAAGATCTGGACGAAACTGGTGTGGGCCGGCGCCTCCGTGGGCCGCAGCGGGCTGTCCACCCAGGCGATCGCGGCCTTCGACATCGCCCTGTGGGACCTCAAGGCCAAGCGGGCCGGGCTGCCGCTGGCCAAGCTGCTGGGCGCACACCGCGACACCGTCCGCTGCTACAACACCTCCGGTGGCTTTCTGCACACGCCGACCGAGCAGCTGCTGGAGAACGCGACGGCCTCGCTGGCCAGCGGAATCGGCGGTATCAAGATCAAGGTGGGGCAGCCGGACGGCAAGGAGGACCTGCGCCGGCTGACCGCCGTACGGGAGCACCTGGGCGACGACGTACCGCTCATGGTGGACGCCAATCAGCAGTGGGACCGGCCCACCGCACAGCGCATGGGGCGCGCCTTCGAGGAGTTCGGCCTGGTCTGGATCGAGGAGCCGCTGGACGCCTATGACGCGGCCGGTCACGCGGCCCTCGCCGCCTCGCTGGACACCTCCGTGGCCACCGGGGAGATGCTGGCCAGCGTGGCCGAACACTGGGAGCTGATACGCCACAACGCGGCGGACATCATTCAGCCCGACGCACCGCGCATCGGTGGCATCACCCAGTTCCTCAAGCTGGCCACCCTCGCCGAGCAGCACCATCTGCAACTCGCCCCGCACTTCGCGATGGAGATCCACCTCCATCTGGCGGCCGCCTATCCGCAGGAGCCGTGGGTGGAGCACTTCGACTGGCTGGAGCCGCTGTTCAACGAGCGGCTGGAGATCCGCGACGGCCGGATGCGGGTGTCCGCGCGGCCCGGTCTCGGCGTCACCCTCAGCGAGCAGGCCCGCGCCTGGACGGGTGCCAAGGCGGAGTTCGGCGCCCGATAAGCCCGTTTACGCCCACGAAGCCCATTTCGTGCCCACGCCGGTCTCGGATCCATGGCCGTACCCATTGACCGGTGGTGTTCGCCCCTCTAGCCTCCATCTGCATATATAGACGGAGTGCATGTACGTGGACTCCTTGGTCCGTCTGGCAGCCGTTCGAGTCTCCGGCTCAACCGGCCGCAGTTCAAAGGGGAACTGAAGACATGCCTCTAGTCGTCGTCGGAATCAGCGTGGCGATCCTGCTGTTCCTCATGACCAAGCTGAAGCTCAACGGCTTCATCGCCCTGCTCCTCGTGGCCGTCGGCGTCGCGCTGGTGCAGGGGGTCGAGATGGAGAAGATCCCCGATGTCCTCGGAGAGGGCGTCGGGGGTCAGATCGGCGACACCATGCTCGTCGTCGGCCTGGGCGCCATGGTCGGCCGGGTCATGGGCGACTGCGGCGCGGCCCAGCGCATAGCCAACACCCTCATCGACACCTTCGGACTGCGCTGGGTCCAGGTGGCGATGGTGGTCACCGCCATGCTCATCGGCGTGACCATGTTCTACGAGGTGGCCTTCGTCATCATCGTGCCGGTGGCGTTCACCATCGTCCGGGTCACCCGCAAGAACCTGCTGTGGGTCGGGCTTCCGATGTCCATCGCCCTGTCCACCATGCACAGCTTCCTGCCGCCCCACCCCGGGCCCACCGCGGTGGCCTCGACCTTCCACGCCTCCGTCGGCCTGACCCTGTTCTACGGGCTGTTCATCGCCGTTCCGGCCGGTGCGCTGATCGCCCTGGTGTGGCCGCGCCTTCCGTTCGTCCGCCGGATGGATCCCGAGATCCCCAAGGGGCTGGTCAGCGAGCGCACCTTCACCGAGGAGGAGATGCCGGGCCTCGGCTGGTCGCTGTCGGTGGCCCTGGTCCCGGTGGTGCTGATCGCGGGCGCCGCGGTGACCGACATGGCCGTGTCCGGCTCCAGCCCGGTCCTGCACTTCATCACCTTCATCGGATCCGCGCCGATCGCCCTGCTGCTGACCCTGCTGCTTGCGGTGTGGGCGTTCGGCCCGCGGATCGGCCGGAGCCTGTCCGAGGTCAGCGCCTCCTGCAACTCCGCCGCCCAGGCGATGGCGATGATCCTGCTGGTCATCGGGGCCGGTGGCGCGTTCAAGAATGTCCTGGTCGAGGGCGGGATATCCGACTACATCAAGGACCTCACCGACGACTGGTCCATCTCGCCGATCATCCTCGCCTGGCTCATCGCCGTCGTCCTGCGGATCGCGCTCGGATCCGCCACGGTCGCCGTGGTCACCGCCGCCGGTGTGGTGCAGCCGCTCCTGGAGAACAGCGGAGTCCACCCCGAGCTGATGGTCCTCGCCGTCTCCTGCGGATCGATCGCCTTCAGCCATGTGAACGACCCCGGCTTCTGGATGTTCAAGGAGTACTTCAACCTCTCCGTCATCGACGCCATCAAGGCGCGCACCACCTACACCACCGTGCTCGCGGTCCTCGGCCTCGGCGGCGTGCTGGCCGTCGTGGCCGCCCTCGAAGCACTCAATGTCTGACACTCGAGGTCCGACACTCAACGTCTGACCGCTCCCGACCCAAGGACGCCACGATGAGCCAGCCGACCGTCACCTCGTTCTCCGTCTACCCGGTCGCCGGCCGGGACAGCATGGAGCTGAACCTCTCCGGCGCCCACGGCCCCTACTTCACCCGCAACGTGGTGGTCCTCGAGGACTCCGAGGGCCGTACCGGACTGGGCGAGGTGCCCGGCGGTGAGAAGATCACCCAGACGCTGCGGGACGCCGAGTCCCTCGTCGTCGGGGCACGGGTGGGCGACTACAAGCGGGTGCTGCGCGATATCGGGCAGCGGTTCGGCGATCGCGACGCCGGGGGACGGGGCACCCAGACCTTCGATCTGCGCACCACCGTGCACGCCGTCACGGCCGTCGAGTCGGCCCTGCTGGACCTGCTGGGGCAGCATCTGGAGGTGCCCGTCGCGGCGCTCCTGGGCGACGGGCAGCAGCGCGACTCGGTACGGGTCCTGGGCTATCTGTTCTACGTCGGCGACCCCGGCCGGACCGATCTGGAGTATGTCCGGGAACCCGACGCCGACGCCGAGTGGTACCGCATCCGCCACGAGGAGGCGCTGACCCCCGAGGCGATCGTCCGTCAGGCCGAGGCCACCTACGACCTCTACGGCTTCGCGGACTTCAAGCTCAAGGGCGGGGTCCTGGAGGGAAACGAGGAGGTCAAGGCGGTACGGGCGCTCAAGGAGCGGTTCCCCGAGGCCCGTATCACCCTGGACCCCAACGGCGCCTGGTCGCTGCGCGAGGCGATCGAACTGTGCCGGCCGCTGCTCGGCACGCTCGCCTACGCCGAGGACCCGTGCGGCGCCGAGGACGGCTACTCCGGCCGGGAGATCCTGGCCGAGTTCCGGCGGGCCACCGGACTGCCCACGGCCACCAACATGGTCGCCACGGACTGGCGGCAGATGACCCACGCGCTGGCGCTGCAGTCCGTCTCCATCCCGCTGGCCGACCCCCACTTCTGGACCATGCAGGGGTCGGTACGGGTGGCCCAGCTCTGCCATGAGATGGGCCTGACCTGGGGCTGCCACTCCAACAACCACTTCGACATCTCCCTGGCGATGGTGGCCCACTGCGGAGCCGCCGCCCCGGGCGCGTACAACGCCCTGGACACCCACTGGATCTGGCAGGAGGGGCTGGAGCGGCTCACCGTCGAGCCACCGCGGATCGCCGGTGGTGAGATCGCCATCCCGGACGCCCCCGGGCTGGGGATCCGGCTCGACCGCGACCGGCTCCTCGCCGCCCACGCCCTCTACCAGGAGAAGGCGCTGGGGGCGCGGGACGACGCGGTGGGCATGCGCTATCTCATTCCGGGCTGGACCTTCGACAACAAGCGCCCCTGCCTGGTGCGTTAGCGTGCCCCGTCCGGTGGGTCGGACCGACCCACCGGATTCAACAGCGCATGGATCGGGGCCGTACGGCTCAGACCTCCAGGTCGGCCTCGATCTTGCGCAGCTGGTGGCGTGCCATGGCCAGATTGGCCCGGTTCTTGTCCAGCGCCAGATAGAGGAAGAGACCCTGGCTGTCCCGGCCCTTCAGCAGCCGGATCAGGTGGTACTGGGTGCCGAGGGTGATGAGGATGTCCTCGATGCCGTCCTGCAGACCGAGCTGCTCCATGGTCCGCACCTTGGCGCGCACCACATCGGTGTTGCCCGCCGCGGCCACCGTCAGGTCGAGCTCCTTTCCTCCGCCCACGGTGCCGAGGGCCATCCCGCTGGAGTAGTCGACCAGCGCGGCGCCGAGGGTGCCCTCGATGGACGTCATCGCCTCTTTGAGCGCGGTCTGGGTGTTCGCCATGATCGTGGCTGTTCCTTTCGATATCAGTGATGTGCGGTCGGGTCTCGGCGCGCGGTGTGCGCGCCGGGTGGGGGAGGTCGTGGGGTCAGGGCTGTTCGGCCCTGCTGAGGGCGCCGCCCACCAGATCGGCGAGCCGGGCGCCCGAGCGCCGGGCCTCCATATGGAGACGGCCGACGTTGGTGCGGTCACCGGCCAGTACGGTCAGTACGGCCGTGGACCCCGCGGCGTAGGTGGCCACATAGCCGTTCTCGCCGCGGACCAGCAGTTCACGGAAGGCGCCCCGCCCGGTGGCACCCGCCAGCGACTGCGCCACCCCGAGGGCCGCGGCGGTCAGCGCCGCCACGCCCTCGGGCTCGATGGTGGCCGTGTCATGCGCCAGCACCACGCCATCGCTGGTGGCGGCGAGGGCGCCGGTCACATGGGTCACCCGGGCCCGCAGCCGGCGCAGCTCCTCCAGCACCTCGGGCTCGGCGGCCAGCAGCCACTTCCGCTCCGTGCGCTGCCGCAGGGTGAGCCTCATGACGCCGCGCACGGGGCGGGCGGGTCGGTCGGGGGAATCACAGGGTTGCCTCCAAGGCGTCGCGGAGCCGACGCAGCAGGTCGATATCGGGATCGGTGAAGACGACCGCGCCGGGACCGCGGTCCGGGGCGGTCGGCGCGGAAGTGGCGGAACCGGCGGGCGGGCCGGGGCGGCCCGGATGTTCCGGAGGTGTGGAGCGTGGGGTGGCGACATGGCCCGCCGCCGCCAGCCGCCGTATGTCGATCAGCGTGTGGAAGGCGGGTCGGCCCAGCTCGCGGGCGATACGGGCGGGGGTGCGGACCCCGTCGGCCAGCGCCAGCACCGCGCGCTGACGGGGGGTGACGGCCGGGGCGCGGCCATCCGGTCGGCGCAGCACCACCGGCTCCGTGTCCACCTGCGGATACGGCCACAGGGCGGCCAGCAGCTTGCCGCGGCGCCGGGTCTCGCGCTCGACGGCCACCGCGCCCACCGGGCGCACCGGCCCGAGCCAGTGGGCCGCGCCCCGCTGGAAGCCGCGAGGGCCGCTGCCGTGTCCCAGCGCGAAGTACGCCGCGTCGAACAGCGCGCCCAAATGGCAGATCTCCAGCTCCGCGCCCGACAGCCGGCCGCTTTCGACGAGGAACCGCCCGACCCCGCCGGCCCGGCCGGTCCGGCCCACCGCCTCCCGCCAGCTGTCGGCGGTCAGCCGCCCACCGGTGGTGAGCAGTACCTCGATCCCGGGGGCCACGGGGCTCTCGGCGTGCACCACCTGGCCGTCCCGGAGATAGACCGTGCCCGCGTCGCACAGCAGGGCGCCGCTGGCCCGCTCGTCGGCGAGCCCGGTGAGGCTGGGGGCGTGCCCGGTCCGCGCCCCGGTCCGGTGAGGCAGGCTCATATCAGTGCCAGCCGCCCGCACAGGTCGCGCAGCCGGATCCGGGCGAGCGCCAGATTGCCCTCCCGGCGGTCGAGCCACAGATAGAAGAAGACGCCGCTGTCGAAGGCCGTGTCGACGAAGCGCAGCAGGTGGTAGCAGGTGCGGGTGGTGACGATGACGTCCTCGACGGCGGGCTCCACGTCCGCCTCGTCGGCGTCGGCGCCGCTCTTGTCGCTCCCGGGGCCCAGCGCGGCGAACGCCCGCTGCTCGGCGGCCATCCGGGCGAGCTCCGCCGTCTCCGCCGCGGTGGCCTCGGGGTCCTCGTCGCGTACCTCGCCGACCATGCCGAGCGCGAGTCCGCTGGTCCACTCGATCACGGCGGCTCCGCGCGCGCCGTTCACGGTCATCGCTTCCAGTAAGCACTCGTCGATTCCGGGCATGCGGCCTCCCCTCCCTGCGTCACCCATGGCGGGCGCCCACTGGTGGCGCTTCGCCAGTGACGGTGAGGTTACGCAGGGTTCAGCTGTTGGGGGTCAAATCCAGTAATGCTCGGAAATGGCGGGCGGCGCGTAGTAGGGTCCGCCGCCCCATGGGCCCCGTAGGTCTCGGCAGCCCCCGCCCGGGGCCGTGCCGGGCCCGGTCATCGGCCCTCTGAACGATTCCTAGCGGGTGCGGGGCCCGCCGGGCCACAGCCGGGCGGGCGCATATTCCACCGTCCTATTGCAGACGTGGTGGATGGGTCAGTAGACGGTCGTGCGTTGGTCGAGTACGCATACGCGTGGAGCCGGGGCGCGGCGCGGTGCCCGCCGGGGGTGGTCAGGAGGCTCTCCCGGAGCCGTTTCGCACCCCCGCGGCGCACAGAGTGGCGTGATTTGACGGTACCGATGTGGCGGAAACCGCCCGCGTTTCACCCGGCTTGTCTGCGCTCTCCTGACGGAGTGTTACGGAACGGCGGGCGCGGAGGGGGAGGAGGTGGCGCCCGGAGTGGTCGGGGAGGCCGAGGAGCCCGGCGCGTCGTCGACCGGGGCGGGCGGGGACGGCGTGGGCGGTTCACCCTTCCCCTCGAGCGAGGCCGGCTTCTTGAGGACGACCATGGGCTCACCGGGCTTGGGCAGCACCGGCTTGGTGAAGTTCGGGCCTTGGGTCGGGGTCGCGGTGATCTGGGCGGGAAGCCGCTCGTAGTCGACCATCCCGGTGTTCTCCATCTGCGTGATGTGGTCCAGCACCGTGTTGTTGGCCTGGGTGGCGAGCTGACGCACCAGGGTGTTCTTGCTGGTCGCCCGGATCTTGGCGATGGAGCTGAAGATCTGGCCGTGGGTGATGCGCAGGATCTGGGCCATCTGGCTGTCGAAGTTCTTGCCCGTGGCGGCCGTCAGGGTGTCCAGGAACCCCTGCTGCTGCGGCGTGGGCTTGTTGGGCAGGGTGATGCCGAGTTTGGGGGCGATGTCGCGCGAGGCGTCGTCCAGTTGCGCATGCCCCACGATCAGATGTTCACCGGCCGTCTTCACCGCCGCCGTGGTGCCCTTCTTGAGGGCCAGCTCACCGACGGGGTACTCCCACAGTCCGGCGAGCCGGACCTTGACCACGAAGTCCCGGTCGGCGCCGGTGAGCGGTCCGTACTGCGTCGTGCTCGTCTTCGCCAGGTTCGTCTGGTTCGTCTGCTGCACACCCGTCAGGACGGGCGACATGATCACACCGAGGGTGACCACCACGGAACCTATGAGGAGGGAGGTACCTGTCACGAAGTACCGGGATCGCATAGAGCCTCCTGGCGGGGACGCCGGTCGTTGTGCGGAGCAGTGTCTGCCCGTGCTTGCACCGGCGAATACGGATCACGAAGGCCCTCTGCTCAATGGCCTGGCGGCTGTTTATATATCTTTGGACCGTTACTTACTGCCGCATATGGCCTATCTCACAGCCGCCTCCCGAACGCTCCTGGTTGAGGACGTCCACCAGCCGCTGGAGGGCCGGGTTGGGGCTGTCCGGGCTCCAGCAGGCGTGGAGAGTGACGGAGTGGGCGTCGGCCGGGGCCAGTTCGCGATAGCGGACGCCGTGGACGCCCATGGTCATGATCGAGCGGGGGATCAGGGCGCAGCCCAGGCCCGCGCGGACCAGGGCGAGCATGGTGGGGACCTGGGAGGTCAACTGGCTGACGGCGTAGCGGTCCACGCCGATCATCGCGGCGCAGATGTCGTGCAGATAGCGGGAGCCCTCGGGGCTGTAGCCGATGTAGTCATCGGCCACATCGGTCAGGGCGACGGGGGTGTCCTCGTCGCCATGGGCCAGCGGATGGCCGGAGGGGACCGCGAGGACGAGGTCCTCGGAGTGGACCGGGAGCGAGGCGTACCCCTCGGGGATGGGCGGCCGCACCAGCCCCAGGTCGATGCGCAGCTCCGAGAGGGCGGCGAACTGATCGGGGCTGACCAGTTCGGTCAACTCGACGGTGACATCGGGGAGATGCCGTTTCACCAGATCCAGCACGTCGGCCAGGATGGCGTACGCGCCGATCGCGGTGAAGGCCAGCCGCAGGGTGCCGGTGCGGCCCTCGGCGGCGCGGCGGGTGGCGGTCGGCGCGGCCTCCAGCAGGGCCAGCACCCGGTGGCAGTGGTCGAGGAAGACCCGGCCCGCCGCGGTGATCCGGGCGCCTCGTCCGGTGCGCTCGAACAGGACGACGTCCAGGGCGCGTTCCAGCGCCTGGATCTGACGGGTCAGCGGGGGCTGGGTCATATTGAGGCGGGCGGCGGCACGGCCGAAGTGCTGCTCCTCCGCCACCGCCACAAAGCCGCGGAGCTGCTGCAGGGAGAGGTTCATGCCCTCACGGTATGGGGCGATGCGAAAGCGGGCTTGGACGGGCATGGCGGCATGCCCCTACGGTCATGACGACCGCCACAGGGCAGATCCGCGCCGATCCCGTCCGAGGAGCCAGGTTGTCCAGACTCGCCATCGCCATGACCCCCCAGCGTGCCACCGATGTGATCAGCGCCGAGGCCCGGCGGCTGATGGAGAAACGTTACGAGGTGAGCTGGGCCGATGAGCCGCTGACCGCGGACGTGGTGGCCCGGCTCGCCGTCGGCAGCGATGTGCTGCTGACCAGCTGGGGCACACCCCGTCTGGACCGGGCGATCTGGGCCGGCGGCGATGGCCCCCGGGTGGTGGCCCACGCCGCCGGGACGGTGAAGAAGCTCATCGACCGCGAGGTGCTCGACCAGGGCGTCGCGGTCTTCTCGGCCGCCGGGCGGATCGCCTGGTCCGTGGGGGAGTACTGCCTGGCGGCGATGCTCACCCTGGCCCGCCGGCTGCCGCTGTTCGACACCGCGATACGCGCCGGCGGCTGGAAGCAGAGCGGCTTCCGGGGCGGTGAACTCACCGGCCGCCGGGTGGGCGTGCTCGGCGCGAGCTCCACGGCCCGCGCCCTGATCACCCTGCTCAGGCCGTTCCGCTGCGAGGTGGTGGTGTACGACCCGTATCTGGACCAGGAGGCGGCCGCCGCGCTGGGGGTGCGGACCGCCACGCTGGAGGAGGCCCTCGGCTGCCCGTTCGTCTCCGTCCATGTGCCCGATCTCCCCGACACCCGGGGCCTGGTGAGCGCCCGGCTCATCGAGCGGATCCCCGACCACGCCGTGGTCGTCAACTCCGCCCGGGGACCGGCCGTCGACCAGGGCGCGCTGCTCGAACAGGTCCTGGCGGGGCGGCTGTTCGCCGCGCTGGACGTCTTCGACCCCGAGCCGCCGCAGCTCGGCGAGTCCGTACTGGGCTGCCCGAACCTGTTGCTCACCCCGCATATCGCCGGGGACACCGTGGACGGGCATCTGGCGCTGGCCGGATATGTGATGGCGGATGTGGCCGACTGGCTGGACAAGGGTGTCCGCGGTCCGAGCTTCGTGGACCCCGCCTCCTGGCCCATCGCCGCCTGACCGGCCCCCGCGCTCCGCATCCGGCCGTGTCCGTCATCGACCTTATGTCAGGAGTCACTTCACCATGTCGCGTATCACGGCGGTCGAGGTCTTCCCCGTGGCCGTGCCGTTCGCCCGGCGGTTCGTGCTGGGCAGCGGCGCCGTCGGCACCCCCGATCAGGCGGGGTCGGTCATCTTCGTCAAGCTGACCACCGAGGACGGGGTGGTCGGCTGGGGCGAACAGCGCGCCCTGCCCAGCTGGAGCTATGAGACCGCCGAGACGATCGCCGTCGTCATCAAGCGCCATCTGGCCCCCATCCTCCTCGAACTCACCCCGTTCGACGTGGAGTTGTTCCACACCCGGGCGAACCGCCGGCTGAGCCCCTCGGTGTCCAACGGCTTTCCGTTCGCCCGCGCCGCGGTGGACATCGCCCTGCACGACGCGGCCGGCAAGCTGGCCGGGCTGCCGGTCCACGCCCTGCTGGGCGGCAAGCTCCGGGACACGGTGCCGCTCTGCTCGGCCATCGGGGTGGGCGAGCCCGCCGCCGTCCGCGAACACGCCCACCAGTCCTCGGACTACACCGCCTACAAGGTGAAGATCGGAGGCGATCCCGCGGCGGACACCGCGGCCATCACCGCCGTCGCGGAGGTCGCCGCGGGCAAACCCCTCTGGCTGGACGCCAATCAGTCCTACCGGCCGACCGCCCTCACCCGCCTGATGGACGCGGTACGCGAGGTGCCGCACCTGTACTGCGTGGAGCAGCCCGTGCCGGGCACCGACACCCTCGCCCTGCGCCGGGTCCGGGACCTGATCAGCTTGCCGGTGGCCATCGACGAGGGCAGCTTCACCGCCCAGGACCTGGCCCGCACACTCCGCCTGGACGCCGCCGATCTGGTGGTCGTCAAGATCTGCAAATCCGGCGGGCTGCGCAACGCCCTGAAGACCGCCCAGGTCGCGCTGGCGGGCGGCCTGGAGGTGCTGGCCAGCGGGCTGACCGACTGCGGCATCGGCTTCGCGGCCGCGCTGCACCTCTTCAGCCAGCTGGAACTGGCCCTGCCCGCCGAACTGAACGGACCGGAGCTGCTGGCCGACCTCTACGTGGAGAACCTGGACATCGTCGCGGCCACCGCCACCGTCCCCTCCGGCCCCGGGCTCGGCGTCGAGGTCGACGAGGAACGCATCCGCGCCGAGTCCATGGACCTGGCCTGGTCCTGAACATCTGCGCACCCAGACCCAGCAGCGAGGAGACGACGATGTCTTCCAGCTTTTCCCGGCGTGCACTGCTCAAGGGGGCGGCCCTCGGCGGACTCGCCACCACGGGAGCCCTCGGCGGCTGCTCCTCCGGTCCGCCGCCCGGCACGGCCACCTGGTCCATGTGGTCCAGCAGCCCGGAGGAGAACCGGGTCTGGGCCGACTTCGGACGCTATGTCGAGCGGCGCATGCACATCAGATCGGCCTCGACCCTCACCCCCTCCGACGGCTACCCCACCAAACTCGATCTGCAGCTCGTCAGCGGAACGGCCGGTATGGTCACCGCCCTCAACGGCTGGCTGATCCCCACCTACGCCTCACGCGGCGCACACCGGCCGCTGGACGATCTCATCGCCGCGGACCCCGACTTCGACCTCGACGACTTCTACCCCGCCATCCGGTCCATCTCCTCGTTCGCCGGCCACACCTACGCCATCGGCTTCGACGTGGCACCGACCGTGCTCTACTACAACAGGACACTGCTCGAGCGGAACGGTGTCGATCCGCCGTCCCCGACCGAGCCCATGAGCTGGGACACCTTCCGGGATCTGGCCATCGAGCTGAGCAAGCCGAAGGACCAGTACGGCTTCACCTGCGCCCCGACCATCGACGACCTGGTGTCCTGGATCTACTGCGCCGGTGGCGATGTCCTCGACGGGGACCGTGACACCAGCCCCCTGGACGCCCCCGAGGCCCTGGAGGCGATCCACTACGTGGTCGGCCTGTTCGTCAAGGACCGGGTCACCCCGCCGATCGACAACCTGGTCGCCCAGAACGCCTCCGGCGCCTCCCTGGCCAACTTCCTCCAGGGCAACGTCGCCTTCATGCAGAACGGCCCCTGGCAGGTGCTCAATGTCCGCAAGGCCCCCTTCACATGGGACATCGTGCCCTTCCCCGCCGGACCGGCCGGATCCACACCGCGGGTGTCGGGCTCCAGCTTCGCCATCCCCTCAGGCGTCAAGGACGACGACCTCGACCTGGCGTGGCGACTGCTGAAGACCCTCACCAGCACGGGCGCGCTGAACATCTACGCACGGGCCGGGCGCAACAACCCCGCGCGGCTCTCCGCCGCGAGCGCCTTCGAACCGCCGCCCGCCAACCTCGGCATCGTCCAGCGGATCCTGAAGGGCGAGGTCGCCGGCGGCCATCCCTTCAACGTCACCACCAACTGGAACCGCGTCCGGCTGCTGCTGGGCCAGGACCTGCCCCGGGCCTTCCTCGGCCAGGTGAGCGTCCGCGACGCGATCGACGGTGTGATGCCGCGGCTGAACGCCCTGATGCGCCAGCACCGGGACGCCGTCCGCCAGGCCACCTGAGGAAGGATCACGATGGCTGTCGAAACCCCCGCCGCGGCGACCGCGGCCCCACGGCGCCCCCCGCGTGGCCCGCTGCGCCGCCCCCGGTTCTGGCGGAACGGCTCGGAGACGCTCGCCGCCTGGCTGTTCCTCCTGCCCAGCCTGGCCGGATTCCTGGTCTTCACCGCCGGACCGGTGGTCGCGGCCGGGGTGATCTCGCTGCTGGACTGGAACCTGTTCAGCCCGCCCCACTTCATCGGCCTGGACAACTTCGCCCGGCTCGGCCCGGACACCACCTTCTGGTCGGCGCTCGGCAACACCGCGTACTTCACCTTCGTCAGTGTGCCGCTGACACTGCTGGTCAGCCTCGGCCTGGCGCTGCTGCTCAACCAGGGGCTGCGGCGCATGGCGGTGTTCCGGTCGCTGCTCCTGCTGCCCTACGCGACGATCACCGTGGCGGTGGCCTTCGTCTGGGTCTGGCTCTACATCCCGCACGACGGGCTGATCAACGCGGTGCTCGGCGCCTTCGGAATCGACGGCCCGGCCTGGCTGATCTCGGACGACTGGGCCATGCCCGCCCTCATCCTGATGAGCGTCTGGAAGAGCTTCGGCTTCGGCATGGTGATCTTCCTCGCCGGGCTGCAGGCCATTCCACAGCAGCTCTACGAGGCGGCCAGGATGGACGGTGCCTCGCCCTGGCGGACCTTCCGCGCGGTGACGCTGCCCCTGCTGTCGCCCTCGGTGTTCTTCACCGTGGTCACCTCGATCATCGGTTCCTTCCAGGTCTTCGACCAGGCGCTGGTGATGACGGACGGCGGGCCGGGATCCAGCACCACCACACTCGTGATGTACATCTACCGGACCGGATTCCAGAACTACGAGCAGGGCTACGCGGCCGCGCAGTCGATGGTGTTGTTCGCCTTTATCGTCGTCATCACCGCGGCGCAGTTCCTGCTCCAGCGGAGGCTGGTGCACTATGACCTCTGACGTGCCCGCGCTCGCGGCCCTCCGCCGCTCGCCCGTGGCGGCCCGGCGGCTGCTGGTGTTCACCTGCTTCCTGGTCACCGCGGTCACCCTCACCCCCATCGTGATGATGGTGCTGGTGGCCTTCCAGTCCGACGCCGAGTCGATGGCGGCACGGCCGTCGTTCTGGCCCGGCAGCTGGCATCCGGAGAACATCGGCCGGGCCTTCGATCTCGTCCCGCTGGGCCGCTATCTGCTGAACACCGTCTTCTTCGCCGGGGGTACGGCGCTCCTGGAGACGGTCACCGCGGCGCTGGCCGCGTACGCCTTCGCCCGGCTGCGCTTCCGGGGCCGGAGCGTGCTGTTCGGCGTCTATCTGACCACCTTGATGATCCCCTCGCAGGTCACGCTGATCCCGCAGTTCATCCTGGTGGCGAAGTTGCACGGAGTGGACACCTGGCCCGGGATGATCCTGCCGCACGCCTTCACCGCGCTCGGGGTGTTCCTGCTCCGCCAGTTCTTCCTGGGCGTGCCCCGCGACTACGAGGAGGCCGCCCGCCTCGACGGGGCGAACCGCTGGCAGACGTTCATCCGGGTGATCGTCCCGCTGGCCATCCCGGCCATCGCCACCCTCGCGGTGTTCAAGTTCATCAGCCAGTGGAACAACCTGCTCTGGCCGCTGGTGATATCCAACAGCGACTCCACCAGGACCGCGGCGGTCGGCCTCCAGGTGTTCCAGTCCACCAACGGCACCCAGTGGAATCTGCTGCTGATGGCCGCCGCCATCACCACCGTGCCGCTCATCGTGCTCTTCTTCCTCACCCAGCGCTGGTTCGTCAAAGGCATCACCATGAGCGGGCTCGGAGGCCGCTGACACCATGACATTTCTCTGGTCCGTGTTCACCAAACCGTGGTCCACGCTGCCCGGCGACGCCCTGGGCGGGCTGGTGTCCGGCCTCGGCTTCACCGGTGCCGAGATCCCGGTCCGGGACACCGCGTACGTCACCCCGGGCGAAGCCGGACGGCTGCTGCCGGAGTTCACCGCGCGGCTGCGGGCGGAGGGCGTCGAGGTGATCAGCGTCGCGAGCGATCTCCGCGAACCCGTCTTCGCGGCGTGCCGGGAGGCGGGCGTGCCGATGATCCGGGTCATGGCCGAACTGGGCCCCGACGGCTACGCCGCCTCGGTCCGGCGGGCACGGCAACGGCTGGAGGACTCGGCGCCGCTCGCCGAGGGATATGGCGTCCAGGTCGGGGTGCAGCCGCACCACGGGCGCTATGTGTCCTCCGCGCTGGGGGTGATGGACCTCCTCGACGGTCTGCCGGTCGAGCACTTCCGGGTGATCTGGGACGCCGCCCATGACGCCCTGGCGGGCGACGATCCGCGGGTCACCCTGCCGCTGGTCGCCGAGCGGCTCGGCATCGTCAACCTCAAGAACGCCATCCATGTGCGCACCGAACCGACCGGTGAGGCCGTCGGCGGGCACTGGAAACCCTGGTTCGTGCCCGGCCCCGAGGGGCTGGCCGACTGGTCGGCGGCGCTCGGGCAACTGGCGGAGCTCGGTTTCACCGGCCCGGTGTGTCTGTCCGGGCAGTACTCCGACCCCGGCGTGCCGGTCGAGAAGCGCCTGGTGGCGGATCTGGCGGCGGCACGGGGCGCCGCGGGCGCCGCTTGACCAAACGTATCCCGGGGGGAGCGGGAGAACCCCGCGCCCCCGCTCCCCCCGGCTCCTCCTCCCAGAGGCTCCTACGGCAGGCCCCCCGGCTCCGGGCCCCGGTAACCCGGACGGGATGAGGCGTCGATGCCCACCTCGTAGCGGATACCGGGGTGGAGGGTGTTGCCGTCGACCCGGGCGCCGGTCGAGTGGTAGGCGAGGCCGATGGCGTGGTGGGTGGGGGCGGCGAACTCATTGCCGGTGATGGTGGCGTTCCGCACGTCCTCGAACATCAGCGCCTGGGAGGCGCGCAGCGTCTCGCAGTGGTTGCCCCTGATGGTGAAGTCGCCGGTGGTGCCGTGGCCCTCGCCCTCGCCGTCGTTCGGGCCCTCGGCCATCAGGCACATGTTGTCGATGTCCTCGCAGCGGTTGTTCTCGATGCGGACACGGTGGCTGGGCGGGGCGTCGCTGGCGAAGGTCTGCATGCAGTCGGCGTGCCGGCCACGGCTGTTGTCGGTGTCGCGGACGGTGTTGTGCGCGATGGTCAGATCGTCGCCGAAGAACCGGATGCCGTCGCCGTCCCCGCCCCTCGGGCCGATCACGGTGTTGTTCCGCACGGTGACGCGGTGGCCGGCCAGCTCGATCCCGGGCGCCTCCGGCCGGACGGACCGGAACCCGTCCACGATCACATCGTCGGCCTCGACGGTGATGCCGTCCACCGCGTCCCCGCCCCCGGCATAGGTGATCGGGCGCTCCCGGCTCCCGCCCCTGGTGATGACCAGCCGCTGCCGGGACAGATCGCCGTCGAAGCAGACGGTGTCCCCCGGCCTCGCCCGGCGCGCCGCCTCCCGCGGGGTGGCGGCGTGCAGGGTGCAGCGCTCGGTCCCCTTCCCGACGGTGAGCGACGTCGGCCCGGTGGCGCCCCGCCCCTGCGGCCACGACGGACGCGCCAGGGCGGCCAGGAGGGCGAGGACCGAGACGGCGAGAAAGCCGAGGACGAGTCTCCAGGTGATCCGCATGGCAGGCACCGTAGAGCGGGATCCCGGGGACCGGTCCCGCCGTCAGCCGAGCGTCGTCGGCGTCCGGTTCACTCCAGCGTCACCGTACGCCCCTAGGTTCACTCCGACACATGGAAGGGCGTGATCCCCGATGGAGACGCACAGAACGCGGCGAAAGAGACTCAGATACCGATCGGCGCTGGTCGGCGGGGGAGTGGCGGTGGCGGTCGGCGCGCTGCTCGCTCCGCTCGTCGAGGCCCCAGCGGCGAGCGCGGCGTCACGGGCCGACGAGGTACGTCACCCCGTCGACCAGGTGGACCCGCTGATCGGCTCCGCCGGCGGCGGCAACACCTACCCGGGCGCCAACCTGCCGTTCGGCATGATCGCCTGGTCCCCGACCAGCACCACCGGCGACCAGACCAACACCGCGGCGGCGAACGGCTATTCGTACGACACCACCCGGGTCCGGGGCTTCAGCCTCACCCATGTCAACGGCGCGGGCTGCCACCCCGGAGCCGCGGGCGATGTGCCGATCATGCCGTTCGTGGGCGAGGTCGACAGCTCTCCCACCGCCGACACCAAGGACCAGAAGTACGCCGCCACCTTCTCGCACGAAAAGGAGAAGGCCGAGCCCGGCCACTACCGGGTGGGGCTCGACTCGGGCGCGGCCGCCGATCTCGCGGTGAGCGAGCGGGCCGGTGTCGCCGACTTCTCCTTCCCCCAGGACGCCCCGGCCCGTCTGCTGTTCCGCACCTCCAACTCGCTCAACGGCAGCGAGAACGCGCATATCGAGATCGACCGCGAGCGGCACAAGGTCACCGGCTGGGTGCTCACCGGCGCGTTCTGCGGACGGCGCGCCAACGGCGGGGTGAACAACCGCAAGACCTACTACCGCCTCTACTTCAGCGCCTCGTTCGACCGTGCCTTCTCCACCGTGGGCACCTGGGAGAACGACCGGCTCTCACCCGGCGCCACCACCGCCGACGGCGGCGAGGGCTATCTCACCGGCGCCGACCGGGCCGGGCGCGGCTCCGGCGGATACGTCGGCTTCGACACCGCGCGGGACAACGATGTCCGGATGCGGCTCGGCATCTCGTACGTCTCCCTCGCGGGTGCCGAGGCCAATCTCCGCGCCGAGATAGCGCCCCGGGCGAGCGTCGCCGACGTGGCCGCCGCGGGACGGGCCGCCTGGGACCGCACGCTGCGCGCCATCCGCGTCAGCGGCGGCAGCGAGCCGCGCCGCACCGCGTTCTACACCGCCCTCTACCACGCGCTGCAGCAGCCCAACCTGATCAGCGACACCGACGGCCGCTACCCGGGCATGGACGGCACACCGCACCGCGTCGAGCGTGGGCAGACGGCGCAGTACAGCAACTTCTCCGGCTGGGACCAGTACCGCGCCCAGGTGCAGCTGCTCGCCCTGCTCCAGCCCAAGGTCGCCGGGGACTTCGCCCAGTCGCTGCTCAACTTCGCACGGCAGAACGGCGGGGTGTGGGACCGCTGGCTGCACATCAGCGGCGCCACCCATGTGATGACCGGCGACCCCTCCGCCGCCACGCTCGCCACCTTCTACGCCATGGGGGTGCGGAACTTCGACGCCAAGGGCGCCTTCGACTCCCTCTACCGGCAGGCCTCCGTCCCGCACCCCGACGGGCTCTCCGACAAGGGCTGCCCGGGGCAGTGCGAGGGCCAGCGTCCGGGCCTCGCCCAGTACCTGGAGTCCCGGTACGCGGCACAGGACGCCTGCCACTGCTGGGGCGGCGCCGCGGAGACCCTGGAGGACTCCGTCGCCGATGACGCGTTCGCCCGCTGGGCCCGGCTGCTCGGCCGCACGAAGGAGGCCGACGAGCTCGGCGCGCGCGGCGGCTACTGGCGCAATGTGTTCAACCCCCAGGCCACCGGCACGGCGGGATACATCCAGGCCAGGAACCGCGACGGCTCCTGGGTGACCCCCTTCGACCCGGCGTCCGACCGGGGCTTCGCCCAGGGCAGCGCGGCCACCTACACCTGGATGGTGCCGCAGGACGTCCAAGGGCTCGCCGGGGCCATGGGCGGCCGCGACCAGGCGGCGGCCCGGCTGGACGGCTTCTTCCACAAGCCCGACGGCTCCTGGTCGGTCCGCGGCGGCGATCCGCTCCGCTACGACCCCACCAACGAACCGGGCATCCACGCCCCCTGGCTCTACAACGCGCTCGGGCAACCCTGGAAGACCCAGGAGACCGTGCGCCAGATCGTCACCACCGTGTACGGCACCGGGCCGAAGGGGCTGCCCGGCAACGACGACCTGGGCACCATGTCCGCGTGGTACGTGTTCGCGGCGCTCGGCCTCTATCCGCAGGCCCCGGGGCGCGCCGAGGCACTGCTCACCGGACCGCTCTTCCCCCGCGCGGTGATCGCCCCGGCGGGACAGCGGCGCGTCCTGACCATCGACGCCCCGGACGCGTCCGACACCCACCCCTATGTGCACGCGGTGCGGGTGAACGGCCGGCCGCACGACACCTCATGGCTCGACGGCTCCGTGGTGCGCCAGGGCGGTTCGCTCTCCTTCGACCTGGCCGACCGGCCCGACACCAGCTGGGCCACCGACCCGGGCCGGCTGCCCCGCTGACGCGCTAGGCCGTCGCGTCGGCGAACGTGTCGGCGCGGATATGGGTCATGGGCCGGCCCACCACCCGGTACCTGCCGTTGGGCACCCGGTCGGACCGGGACACGTGCACGGTGAGCGGGCCGGCCCACTCATAGCCCTTGTCCTCCGCGTGCCGCATCAGATGATCCGTCAGCTCCTGCCCCACCTGACAGCCACGCCGGGTGAGCTCGTCGTGGACCGCGTCGGCGAGCTCGACGTCATAGACGTTGGGCACGACCACCCGGGTCGGTCCGCACACCACGGTGTGGCTGTCGCATTCCCGTCTCAGCGCGCCGAGGAGTTCGACGGGCTCGCGGCGGACCACCTTGGCCAGCAGCGATGCCTCCCAGCGCGCTATCGCCCGTTCCCATCGGTTCAGCGTCTGCATGCCCTCCCGCGTTCCCGAAAAGGATCACCTCATGCCCTCATCGGCGCGGCTCACCGTCATCGGCGCCGCTCACCGTCGCTACGGGTCCGCCGGAGCGTGAAGGTGTCCACGGGCTCGATACGGCCGTAGAGCCCGGTGACCGCGTAGTAGGTCACCGACATCGTGGTGGGGCCGCCCGGCTTGGTGCCGGGGTCGACGGTGAACGCGGCGAAGCCGTACGGGTTCACCCGGTCGCGCACCGCCGACCACGGGGCCGCCTCGGTCACATAGACCGGGGTCTTCCGGCCGTTCGCACCGGCGGCGCCGACACCGGTGATGACATTGCACCGCGGGGTGTCGAACAGGACGTCCATCGACGGGATCGAGGTGCCACCGCCACCGATGACCATGTGGACCGTTCCCTGGCCGGTGTCCACCAGATCGGTACGGGTGGCGGCGGGGGTCGGCGTCATCGTGTCGTTGGACTCCCGGCCGCGGATCGGGTGGGAGCGCTCATAGTGGTGTTCATGGCCGCAGACGACCAGGTCGACGCCGTACTTGTCGAAGAGCGGCAGCCACTCCTGCCGGATGCCGAGGTCGGCGCCGTTGCCCGGGTGGTCGGCCGTGGAGACGACCACCTGGTGCATGACGACCACGATCCAGTCGATGTCCCGGTCGGCCCGGGTCCGGGTGAGCTCGGCCTCCAGCCAGCGCCGCTGCGCCCCGCCGGAGTAGCCCCGCACATAGGTGTTTCCGGCGTCCTGAAGGGCCACGTCGTCATTGGCCAGGCTGACGACGCGCACCGAGCCGACGGTGAAGGCGTACCACAGCCCCTGGGTCTCGTCATCGCCGCCGTTGCCGGGCAGTGAGAAGTACGCCTGGTAGGCGTCGAACCCGATCGGCCCGTTGCCCAGCTCGTTCTCGTGGTTGCCGGCCGCGGGCATCCACGGCCGGAACCGCGAGGACCGGCTGGTCATGTCGAACCAGTCGGCCCAGGTGCGCAGCCGGTCCTCGGACAGATTGGCGTAGCACAGATCGCCGTTGATGAGGTGGAACAGGGGCGCGACCCGCTCGACGGCGGTGGTCACGTCGTTGGCGTACGGCGAGCCGAGGTTGTCGTTGAGATAGGTGAGCTTCTCGGTGATCTTCGGCGGCTTGGGACCGTTCAGCTTGCCCACCGTGGGCGTGCCCTGGTCGCCGAAGCTGGTGAAGGTGAACGGCGCCCGGCCGCCCGGCCCGGTGCGGAACGACCCCGCCTCCGGCGTCGCCCCGTCGTGGACGGCGGCGTAGACGTAGTCGGTGCCGGGGCGCAGCCGGCTCAGCCGGGCGTGGTGGACATACATGCTCTGCTGGGACTTGGCGTCGCGGTAGAAGGTGGTCCGCGCGGTGACCTCGGTGCCCATCCCATGGGAGGGGGTGCCGAGCATGACCCGCGGCCGTTTCACCGGGACCGGTGTCTGCCAGGACACCACGACCTCCCGCGCGGCGTCGGCCCCGAACTGCAGATGCAGCCCGCTCACCGGCGGCATCCCGGACCCCTCCGGCCGGGTCCACAGCACCGGCGAGGCCGCCACCGCCTCCTGCTGGGACAGATATGTGCCCGCACCGGCCGCCGCGGCGCCCGCCACGCCCAGCAGCCCCCGCCGGCTCACCCGGGACGTGGTCGATGTGGTGGCCGCCGTCGCCGATCTGGTGGCCGACGCTGCCGATGTGGTGGCCGTGTTCTTCGGTGTCGTCGTCATGGGGCGAAGCTCCCACGCACCCGCCGTCGCCGGACACCGCGGCGCCGTGAACAGCGCGGTACGGCGGGCTACCGGCGGACGACCGGACGGCGAACCCCGACAACCATCTCGGTGCACGGTGGCGGATGTGCGTTGCCAGGGGCGGTGGCGGCGCGCAGGCTGGTGTCCGTGAGCGATCGGGACGAGGAGCTGCGCGGGCTGGACGCGGTGCTGCAGGAGCTGCGCCACGCCCGCCACGGGCTGTACGGACCGCTGGTGCGGGAGCGCTTCCTGGGCGGGTTGCCCGCCGGTGTCACCCCGACCGGCTACCGGGTGCTGCGCTTCGTCGAGGCCAGCTCCCCACCGCCGCCCACCGTGTCCGATATCGCCGCCCTGCTGCTGTCCGACCGGGCCCGCGCCGTGCGCGTCGTGGACCGGCTGACGGCGGCGGGGCTGGTGACCCGGGTACGGGACACCGTGGACCGCCGGATACGAAGGGTGGCGCTGACCGACACCGGGCGCCGCCATGTCGCCCTGGCGGCCACCCGGCGGACCCGGCTGCTGGGCGAGGCCATCGCGGACTGGCCGGACGAGGACCTCGCCCGGCTGACGGACTACCTGGAGCGGCTCAACGCCTCCGTGGCCCGCCATCTGCCGGTGCCCGGCGCGCCCGAGGCATCCGGCGCGCCCGAGGCATCCGGCGCGCCCGAGGCATCCGGCGCGCCCGAGGTGTCCGACGCGCCCGAGGTGTCCGGCGATGGGTGGG
>NZ_JBHYVB010000132.1:17614-33251 GCF_042750115.1 Streptomyces sp. NPDC059455 | reverse complement strand
GGCAGAGCCCCAGGGTCCGGGGGCTGGGGCAGAGCCCCAGTTTCGGGAAGGGGCGGGGAGGGGCAAAATCCGGCGGACGCCGCCCCGTAGGTCAGCCGGGGTCAGCCGGTCCTGGGGAAGCTGACCTCGACCCGGCGGTTGCGCTTGCGGCCCTCCTCGGTCGCGTTGTCCGCGATCGGGTACTGCTCGCCGTAGCCTCGGATCTCGTATTTGACGGAAGGGTCCAGGTCCTCGGCGAGCGCCTGCTGCACCGCGTTGGCCCGCTGCTTGGACAGCACGATGCCGTGGCCCGCGGAGCCCAGGTCGTCGGTGAAGCCGAAGACGCGGACGCTCTTGGCGTTCTGCCGCTCGGCCTCGGAGGCGATCTCCTTGATCCGGGCCCGTGCGTCGCCGCCCAGCTTCGAGCTGTCCTTGCCGAAGAGCACCTCGGCCTGGAGGGCGAACTTCACCTTGGCGTTGGTGTCCTCCCGCCGCTCGTCGCCGTCGTCCGTCTCGACCACGGACTTGATGTCCAGGACCCGGCCGGGCGCCAGCTTGGCGCCCTCGGGCATCTTCAGATCGGAGTCCTTGGCGTCGATCTTCACCGGCGGGGTGGTGTCGGCGGGCGCGCCGGGGCCGCTGTCCGCGTGGGCGGGCGGCGCCGGGGCGGTGAGGGTGACCAGGAGCGCGGTGGAGGCCAGCACGGCCAGCACGGGGCCGCGGCGCGCGGGGCGGGCCGTCGTCTGCGGTGTCATGGCGCGGCTCACCCGGAGAGGGTGATGCTGACGGACGGCATGGTCGGGATCTGGAAGTCGATTTCTTTGACGCTCTCCGGCGGGGCCGGGAACTGCGCGAACAGCGGACGGCTCTCATTGGGTTTGATCCCGGAGAGCCCCGTGGTGCACAGGCACTGGCCGTCGGTGTCCCGGAGGACGAGATAGCGCTTCTTGCCCTTCTCGTCGACCAGGGACGCGCCGGAGACGGACGAGAGGGACTTCACCTCGGTCTCCTTCGAGCGCCAGTCGATCGCGTTGAAGAGCCGGCTGCCGTGGTTGGTGACAGTGGCGTTGACGGTCACGAACCCGCCGTCGTCGCGCACCGCGGAGTGCAGGGTGACGACGACCCCGCCGGGCCCCTTCATCTCGCCGATGGTCTTGGAGGAGTCCGCCGCGGGCTCCTGCTCGTCGCCGTCGTCCTTGGCCGCGGTCGACGTCCGGTCCGCGGCGTCGTCGGGCTTCTTGTCGCCGTCGCCGTTGCCGCACCCGGCCACGGCGAGGGCCAGGGCCGCGGCGAGCGCCGGCGCCGCGGCCCCCCTCCGGGCCTTCGTCGTGTGCCGAATGCTCATCGCTCGCTGTCCTTTGCTCTTCTGCTCTTCTGCTGCTCGTTCGCTCGTCAGTCGGCCGTTCAGTCGGCCAGGTGCACGGAGAAGAGGTCCTTGGCGTCGGGGAAGAGATCGAGACGCGTCGGGTCGATGGTCAGGTCGATTCCGTCGCAGAGGAGGTCGATGGGCGGCTTGTCGTCCTTGCCGTCGTCCTTACCACCGTCGCCGCCCTTGCCGTCGTCCTTACCGCCACCGCCGTCGTCGTCCTTGCCACCGTCGTCGGGCGACTTGTCCGTACAGCGCGGGGTGACGACCGCCTTGGCCGTCGCCTCCCCGTACTGGCTCTCCGTGCCGGGGATGACGGTCTTGCCCACGGGCTTGTGCGTCTTCACGGTGACGGTGAAGGAGGTCGGCAGGAAGTCGGGTCCGCTGCAGTCGGTCACATCCGCGCCGTTCTGGTCGGCGAACCACTGCGCCTGATCGCAGGCGTTGGTGCTGCCCAGTCCCCGTCCGTCCAGCAGGTCGTCCCAGGCGCTGCCGTTCGCGATCGCCTCCAGGAACCCCTTGCGCAGCTGGTCGCGGTAGTCCTGGGCGGCCGCGAGGGCCGCCGCGTCGGCGGCGGTCTGTCCGCCGTTGCGGGTGGCTCCGGCCTGGCCGACGGCGAAGAGGGCGAGCGCCAGGAAGAGCAGGCCCGCCACCGCCGTGATGTAGATCGGAAATGCCTGCCCCGCGTCGCTCCTGAGATCTCGGCGCGCTGTCACGGGACCGGTCAGATGCCGACGACCTGTGAGATCTTGTCGGAGATGGCGTTTGCGATCATGCTGCCGAAGTCCGTGGTCGACAGGACCAGCACGATGGCCACCACCACGGCGATGATGCCCAGATATTCGATCGAGGTCTGTCCCCGATCGTTCCGCATGACGCGCTTCCCCATTGTGTTCCCCTCCATGGGCTGCCGTCCCTCTGTGGTCCGGCGACTCAACCCCCGTGGTGTCGCTGGCGACACGAGCAAAGTACGCCGAAACAGCCGTCTCGGAACAGTGCCCCAGGAAGCATTGCTTTCCCCGTTCACCACGTTCGAACCGTGGACGTGACGACCAACCCCGACCGCGCATCCGTCTCACCCCCTCCCGCACCGAGGAGTTCTCCGTCGACGACTGTCCCACATTCAATTGCAACCGCGAAGGAGCTTCACCTAAAAGAGACCGTCAGTCCCCGGTCACCGAGCCGAAGTCGGTGCCCGAGCCGATGAAGAACCCCGCGACGAGCAACACCATGGTTCCGGGCACCATGAAGGTCGTAATGACCATGGTCGCCTTCGGCACCGCGCGGGCCGCGCGCCGCCGGGCGTTCTGTGCGTCCGTACGGCGCATGTCGTTCGCAATGGCGATCAACGTTTCGACAATCGGAGCGCCCAGCTCCTCGCCCTGCTGAAGGGCGGTGACGAACTGCGCGACCTGTTCTGAGTCATTACGTTTACGTAGTTCCTCGAACGCCTGACGACGGCTGACACCCATGTCCATTTGCCGAAGTGTGATGCGAAGTTCATCCGCCCAGGGGCCCTCATACTTCTCGGCGACCCGGTCCAGGGCCTGACGGAAGCTCAATCCGGCGCTCACCACGACGGCCAGAACATCCAGGAAGTCCGGCAATGTCCGCTCGATCGCGTCCTTGCGCTCGCGCACCGCCGCCCAGATGCCCACCTCGATCCAGAACAGCCCGAACGCCACCAGCAGCAGCGCCAGCAGGACTTGGCCCCTGAGCAGCATCACCAGCGCCCCGACGAAGCCGAGCGCCCCGTAGACCGCCCGCCGGGCCGCGTAGCGATCCACCGTCAGACCGCCCGGGTTTCCCGCCAGATCGATCCGGCGGCGGACCCGGGCCACCCGCTTCTCGCCCATCAGCCGCAGCACCAGCGGGGCGTAGCGCATGCCCAGCCGGTCGACGGCCGAGCCGACCACGGTCGTCCGGCTGGAGCCGACCTCCAGGGCCACCGCCAGATCGCCGGGCAGCTTGGCCTCGCTGCGGTACAGCGTGATGCCGTAGGCGATGCCCGCCACCGCGAGAGCGGCCGCCAGCGCCAGCAGCAGTGCCATCTCCCTCAAGTCCCCTCTGCCTGTTTACCTGGATTCGCTCGTACGTCGGTCCCGGACGGTCCTAGACGTCGATCTTGGACATGCGGCGGATGAGGAAGAAGCCGATCCCGTACAGGCAGAAGGCCACGACCACCGCCGCCTGCCCCCAGAAGGACGAGGTCATCCGGTCCAGCGAACCGGCCGAGATCCGGTTCATCAGCAGCAGCGTCCCGATCCCCAGCAGCGGTACGACATAGGCGGTGACGGTCACCTGCGAGAGCTGGGTGCGCACCTCCCGCCGGGTCTCCTTGCGCTCCTCCAGCGTCTGGGTGAGGTTGCGCAGCGAGCTGACCACGGTCCCGCCCGCGCGGTTGGACAGCACCAGCGTGGTGACCAGCACCACCAGTTCCCGGGACGGCAGCCGCTCGGCCAGCTCCTCCAGCGCGTCGTCGATCGAGTGGCCGACGGCCAGCTTGGCCGCGACCTTGGCCAGCTCCTCGCCCGCCGGCGCCTCCATCTCGTCCGCCGCCATGCCGAGCGCGGTGCGCAGCGCCAGCCCGGCCTGGGTGGCGTTGGCCAGGATCCGCGACAGCTCGGGCAGTTGGTTGATGAAGCGCTCTATCCGCTTCTGGCGCTGCCAGCTGAGGAACGCGAAGGACCCCCAGACGGCGACCACCGCCGCTATCGGGCCGAAGAACGCCGCGAGGAAGGAGGCCGCGATCACCCACAGCCCGGCCGCCGCCCCCGCCGTGTAGACGAAGAACTCCCCCGGGGTGATCTCCAGGCCCGTGGCCGCCAACCGCAGCTCCAGCTTCCGGCCGAGGGAGGTGGTGCGCAGCCGCCGGTCGACACCCGAGAAGCGACGCGCACGGGCGGTGCCCGGCAGCGGGCCGGTCTCCGACAGCCGGTCGATCAGCGCGCGCTGCTGCTCCTTGCCGCGTACGTAGGTGTGCACGCCCACGACGCCCAGCGCGCCGCACACCAGCGTCGCGCCTAGGGCGGCCGTCGCGAGATGGTCCATGGGCCCTGCTACCTCCGGTCCCTGGGGTCGAACGGGGGTCGGTCCTGCGGGGGTCGGCCGAACGGGGGCCGATCGTGGGGCGGCCGATCGTGGGGCGGCCGGTCGTGGGGCGGCCGGTCGTGCGGGGGCCGGTCGTACGGGTCGTATCCGGCCGCGCGGGTGGCCAGCTGCGCCGGGAAGGCGGCCACGCCGAAGGCGGGCGGCACCGGCTCGCTGGCCATTCGCAGCCGCTCGGCGACCCGCTCCGGCAGCGGGAAGTAGCCGAACCGCCCGTGCACCACCCGGTCCGCGCCCATCGGCTGGGCGTCGAAGCGGCAGACGGTGGCGATGCGGTACGACTCGTGGCCATGGCTGTCGAGCAGCGCGATCTCGCTGATCCGCCGTGAGCCGTCGGCGTGCCGGACGAGCTGGACGATGCAGTCCACGGCGCTGTTGATCTGGTCCCGCAGCGCCTCGTAGGGGATCGCCACATCCGACATGGAGGCGAGCGTCTGGAGCCGCATCAGCGCGTCCTCGGCGCTGTTGGCGTGGACGGTGGCCAGCGAGCCGTCATGGCCGGTGGACATGGCCTGGAGCATGTCGAGGGTCTCCCCGCCGCGCACCTCGCCGACGATGATGCGGTCGGGGCGCATCCGGAGGGAGTTGCGGACCAGGTCGCGGATGGTGATCCGGCCCTTGCCCTCGACGTTGGGCGGCCGGGACTCCAGCCGGATGACATGGCTCTGCTGGAGCTGGAGTTCGGCGGCGTCCTCGACGGTGATGATGCGCTCCCCGTCCGGGATCAGCCCGGAGAGGGCGTTGAGCAGCGTGGTCTTGCCGGATCCGGTGGGGCCGGAGACCACGACGTTGAACTTGGCCCGCACCAGCGCCGCGAGCAGCATCAGCATCTGCTCGTCCAGCGTGCCCATGCCGATCAGCTCATGGAGGGTGTAGGCGCGGGGGAAGCGGCGGATGGTGAGCGTGGCGCCGGTGAGGGCGAGCGGCGGGATGATCACGTTGACCCGCTCACCGGAGGGGAGCCGGGCGTCGACCATCGGATTCGACTCGTCCACCCGGCGGTTGACCGTGGAGACGATGCGCTCGATGGTCTGCATCAGCTGCTCTTCGGAGGCGAAGCGGACGGGGACCAGCTCGACCCGGCCGGCCCGCTCGACGAAGATCTGGTCCGGGCCGTTGACCATGATCTCGGTGATGGAGGTGTCCTCGAGGAGCGGTTCGAGCACCCCGAGGCCGAGCGCCTCGTCCACCACCCGGCGGATCAGCTGGGAGCGCTCGCTGGTGGACAGCACCGGGCCCTCGCGGCTGATGATGTGGCCGAGCACGCGCTCCAGGCGGGAGCGGCGCTCGGCGGTGGAGAGCGAGGACATCTCCGCGAGGTCGATCTCCTCCAGCAGCTTGGCGCGGTAGGCGGAGACGAGATGCCCGTCCTGGCTCCCGCTGCCCTCGCCGGGCCCCTCGGGTGCGGTGATACGGGCCCGCAGGCTCATCGTTCGCCTCCCAACGCGGCCGACGCCAGGTCGCCCGTACCGCCGTCTCCGTCGTCGCAGGGCATGGTGGCGCTCTTCTCGGCGCTGCCGAAGTGATCGAAGCCGGGGATGACGGAGGGGATCTTCACGGTCGCGGTGGCCTGCGCCTCCCCGCCCCCACAGCCCCCACTGCCGATGCTCGCCCCGTCGGCCAGCCACCCGCTGATCGCCGCCTTCCCGGCGGCCTGCGGGCTGGTCCGCGGCTCGTCCAGCGACGCCGTCCGCGCCGCCGCCCGCGCCGCGGTCCCGGCCTGCTGCGCGGCGTACGCGGCGATGCCGAGCTGCACGGCGGCGAGCGCGACGAGGATCAAGACCGGCAGGAACCCGAGGAACTCGATGGACGCGGACCCCCGGTCCCGGCCGGAGGCGAGCCGCACGCGCACGCGGTGACGGGTCATCTCACTCTCCTCCGCCCGCCAGGTCGGTCTCGTCCGCCGCGCCGGCCGTGCCCGTGACCGTCCAGGGGAAGTCGGCGGCGCCCGGGAAGAGGATCGGGACGTGGAGCTTGACCGTGGCCTTGTAGACCGTGCCGTCGCCGCCGCCGCAGTCGATGTCGGCGGTCCAGGAGCCGGGGATGTCCTTCGCGGCCGCGTCCTGGCAGGCGCCCGCGCCCTTGGCGGCGCCCGCGCGGGCGCCCTTGTCGGCGGAGTTGCCCGCCAGCGAGTATGTGTAGCCCACCAGCACCAGTTGCCAGATGACCGCGAGCACGATCAGGGCCAGCGGCAGGACGCCGAGGAACTCGACCGTCACCTGGCCGCGGTCGCCGCCGCCCCGCTTGCGCAGGAAGCCCCTGGTGGACGGCGGGGCGATCTCGTTCAGCGCGTCGGTGCCGTCGCCCACGCTGCCCTGCGCCGGGTCGCCGCCCGCCTCTATGGCGTGGCGCCGCCGCAGCCCCGGCAGCGCGCGCTCGCCGCCGCCTCCGGCCGCGTGGCCGCCCCGGTGGTTGCCGCGGCGGCCGCCGCCCGGGGGTGCCGCCTCCACCAGCCCCAGCTCACCGGCCAGCCCCCACAGCGCCTGTTTGACGGCCGACTTGGCGTCCAGGTCGTGCATCCGGCCCGAGTCGACGGCGGGTTGCAGCTCCTTGAATCCGGCCGGGATCGCCGTGCGCGCCACCGTTGTGCCGGTGGCCCGCTGGACCAGCTGCGGCTGGATCTCCGCGCTGCGGGTGTGCCGGTTGACCACGGTCACGGTCTCCTCCGCCTTGCGGATCTGGAGCCGGTCCCAGAGCCGGACCATGCGCTTGGCGGCGCGCACCGCGACCACGTCCGGGGTGGTCACCAGCAGCGCGATGTCCGCGAGCTCCACGGCGGCGGCGCCCGCGGAAGTCATCTGCGTACCGCAGTCGACGATCACGACCTCGAACCGCGACCGCAGCGCGCCGATGACCTGCCGGGCGGTGCGGTCGGTGACCTCCTCGCCGCGCTCGCCCTCGCCCGGCGCGAGCAGCAGCCCGAGCCCGGTCTGGTGGGTGAACACCGCGTCCTGGAGCACCCGCGGCGAGATGTCGTTGATCTGCGCCAGATCGGCGATCGAGCGCCGGAACTGGACGTCGAGGTACGAGGCGATGTCCCCGGACTGGAGGTCCATGTCGACCAGCGCGACCTTACGGCCCGCGGCCCGCGCGGCGAGCGCGAGCTGTACGGCGGTCACGGTGGTGCCGACCCCGCCCTTGGCGCCCGCGACCGCGACCAGCTTGCCGCCGGGCCCGGTGGCAAGCGGATCGCCGCCGCCCCCGAGATGGCGCCGCACACCCGTGGCCCACTGGGCGGCGCCCTGGACACGGGCGGCCAGCTCCTCGTACGCCAGCGGTATCCCGGCGATGCCGCGGGCCCCGGCGTCCATGGCGGCCGAGTACAGCGCGGGTCCCGCGTCGGCGGTCACCAGCACCACGCCCACCGCCGGGAAGCGCAGCGCGATCTCGCGGATCAGTTCCAGCGCCGGGGCCGGGCCGATGCGCTCATGGACGAGGACGACCTCCGGCAGCTCCTCCAGGGAGGCGGCGGCCAGCGAGGCGAGGGTGTCGAGCAGCAGGGTCGAGTCGCCCACCGGCGCCGACGGTTCGGCACCGGGCAGCTGGCCGAGCAGCCCACTGAGGGAGTGGGCGGCGTCGGGGTCGCCGACGGCCGGCAGAATTCTGATCGTCACCGCGGCACCTCCTCACTCATTTGTCGCCGTCGAGGGTGTAGGTGCGGTCGTCCGGGTCTATGGAGGGGCCCCCGCCGGGCGCGACCAGCGCGAGCCGCACATGCGAGGCGAACGACTCGGCGTACGCGACGCGCTGGGCGTTCCTGGTGTCGAGCGCGAAGGTGATCGGCACGGCCTCGTCGATCCGCCGCTTGTCGCCCTGGTCGGGCTCCAGGGCGGTGATCTTGCCGAGGTCGAGCACCTCGGCGCCCGCGACGATCAGCTTGGAGACCGGCTTCTCGCCCTGGGTGTTGCCGTCGAAGGTGGCGAAGATGTTGACCCGCGCCCCCGGGGTGATCTTGCCCGCGACACCGGTCGCCGCGTCGACCATGATCGCGATCTCCTGCTGTCCGGGCTTCAGGGCGGGCCGGTTCGCGATCATGTCGCGCTGGAGCAGCGACCCCTTGGTCAGCTGGGTCACCGCGATCTTCCCGCGTAGCTCGTCGAGATCGGTGACCGCGGTGGAGGGCACATAGCGCTTGGGCATCGAGACCTTCTCGAACTCCCCCGCCTCCAGCGCCTTGTACGGCTTGACGTCCGAGGTGAGCTTGTAGGCCGTGGTCTCGGGGCCGACCTTCGACTCCACGTCGTTGACAACGGAGAGGACTCCGGCGAAGGCGCCGACGGCGCACAGGACCGACAGGAGCAGCAGGATGACTCCGCGGCGCTGGCGTGAATTCATGGGTCGCACAACCTCGTTCGGGGACGTTACCGGCTGGTCAGGGCGGGACGTTGGGACGTGAGCAGTGCGGGGATCTCATCGCCACGGGCGACCGGGCAGGAGCAGAAGGCGCAGCGGTCGCCGATGAGTTCGAAGCCGCACCAGTGGCATTCCTCTCTCCGTACGGAGGCCACGAGCTGATAGAGGACCGAGAGGTCGGGGATGGCCGCGGCGAACTCGATCAGCTTCGCGGTGCCCCACCAGCGCGCCGACTCGGCGGGGAGCGGCACCTCTTCCACGCCCCGTACGCCCCAGGCGGGGGCGAGGGCGCCGGTGACCCAGTCGTCGTGGCCCGCGCCGCCGCCCCCGTAGCCATGGCTGCTGAGCTGCCCCCGGGCGATCGTCATGGAGGTGGCGTACCCGGGGGCGGGCAGCTCGGTCGCGCCGCCGACCTTGACCAGGTGGGGGGTGGGGTGGGCGAGCACCCCGAAGTGGGCGCCGGGCACCCAGGACTTGACGTGCGAGGTGAGGCTGACCGGGACCCGGTCCAGCTTGGCGACGCTGCCCAGCAGGGCGCCCGCGTGGATGTAGTGGGAGAGCAGCCGGGCGGCGCACGCCAGGACGCCGGGGCTGAAGTCGGATATGGACAGCTGGCGCAGCTGACGGGCCAGTACGGCCACGGCCAGCGGGGGCAGTTCGAGTGGCAGCAGCGCCATCCGGTCGCTCTCCAGGACGGAGCGCACGGTGTGGAGCCGGCGGACCACGGCCGCGGGGGTCGCGGCGGGGTAGAGCACGACGAGGTAGCCCTGCTGGTCGAGGAGGGTCCCGACCTCGGCGAGCGCGTCGTCGAGTGACTGTGCGTCCGGTGGGCGGAGCACTACGGCCGACGGGGTCTGCCCGTCAGGTGGCGGAAGCACCAGCTCACGGCCGGTGACTGCTATCGCGGTGGGCACGTCGGCTACCCCGTCTCACATCGGCGCCGAGCGGCGGCGGCCGCAGGTCGTTACTGCCCCTGTCTCTTACTGCCCCTGTCCTGGTGCGTCGTCACTTTATCCACGAAAACGGCGTGAGAGAACAGTTCCTCTGGGTTACGCACTCCAGGCCCGATCCGGAGTGCGCGCATCCCCTTGACAAGGGCATTGGTCTGGACCACGTTACGTTCACACGGTGGCCACCGTCCGCAATCTCCTCCTTCACGCCGGCTTCCCAACGGATTCCCCCACGGAGGCAGTCATGGACCGTGCCCGACACCCCCGCCCCACCCGACTCAGACGCAACCTCGCCCGGCTGACCGGCGCGTTCGCCGCCACCGCGCTGGGTGCCACCGCACTTGTCGCCCTCGGCGGCACCGCCTCGGGCGCCACCTCGGCCGCCACCTCGCGCGCCACCGAGGGCGCCGCCGCGACCGCCGTGGCCGCCAACCTCGCCCAGAACCCCGGCTTCGAGTCCGGCCTCAGCGGCTGGACCTGCTCGGCCGGGAGCGGCACCACGGTCGCGAGCCCCGTCCACAGCGGCTCGGCCGCCCTCAAGGCCACCCCGGCGGGCTCGGACAACGCCCGCTGCGCCCAGACCGTGGCCGTCAAGCCCAACTCCTCGTACACCCTCAGCAGCTGGGTCCAGGGCAGCTATGTGTACCTCGGCGCGAGCGGCACCGGCACCACCGACGTCTCGACCTGGACGCCCTCCGCGACCGGCTGGCAGCAGCTCAGCACCGGCTTCACCACCGGCGCCAACACCACCTCGGTGACCATCTACACCCACGGCTGGTACGGCCAGCCCGCCTACTACGCCGATGACATCAGCCTGTCCGGCCCCGGCGGCGACCCCGGGGACCCGGTGCCGGGCGCGCCGAGCGGGCTCAAGGCCGGCGCCGTCACCTCGTCCTCCATCGATCTGTCCTGGTCCCCGGTGACCGGCGCGACCGGCTACAACGTCTACCGCGACGGCTCCAAGGTGCAGTCGGTCGGCGGGACTTCGGCGACCGTGACCGGACTGGCGCCGTCCACCTCATACCAGTTCCAGGTCACCGCCACCAACGCGGCGGGCGAGTCGCCCAGGTCGGCCGCCGTGACGGGCACCACCTCGGCCGGAGGCGGCGGGGGCGGCGGCACCGTGCCCAAGCACGCGGTCACCGGCTACTGGCAGAACTTCAACAATGGCGCGGCCGTGCAGAAGCTGCGCGAGGTCCAGGACCAGTACGACATCATCGCGGTCGCCTTCGCGGACGCCACCGGCACCCCCGGAGCGGTCGACTTCACCCTCGACCCCGCCGTCGGCTACGGCAGCGAGCAGCAGTTCAAGGACGACATCAAGGCCAAGCAGGCGGCCGGGAAGTCCGTCGTGATCTCCATCGGCGGCCAGAACGGCACGGTCTCGATCAACGACTCGACCTCCGCGAACAACTTCGCCAACTCCGTCTACGCCCTGATGCGCGAGTACGGCTTCAACGGCGTCGACATCGACCTGGAGAACGGCCTCAACGCCACCTATATGACCCAGGCGCTGCGCTCCCTGTCGGCCAAGGCCGGGTCCGGCCTGGTGATCACCATGGCCCCGCAGACCATCGACATGCAGTCCACGTCGGGCGCCTACTTCCAGACGGCGCTGAACATCAAGGACATCCTGACGGTGGTCAATATGCAGTACTACAACAGCGGCTCGATGCTGGGCTGCGACGGCAAGGTCTACTCCCAGGGGTCGGTCGACTTCCTCACCGCCCTCGCCTGCATCCAGTTGGAGGGCGGACTGTCGCCGTCCCAGGTCGGCCTCGGCCTGCCCGCCTCGACGCGCGGCGCGGGCAGCGGCTATGTCTCCCCGGCGATCGTGAACAACGCCCTGGACTGCCTGGCCCGCGGCACGAACTGCGGCTCCTTCAAACCGGCCCGGACCTACCCGGGTCTGCGCGGCGCGATGACCTGGTCCACCAACTGGGACGCGACCGCGGGCAACGCGTGGTCGAACGCGGTGGGCCCCAAGGTGCACGGTCTGCCGTAACAGCGTGACGCGGCCCCTTTTCGCGGGGCCGTGACGCGGCCCCTTCGCGGGGAGGGGCCAAGGGGGCCGGGAGCGCAACCGCTCTCGGCCCCCTCATCCGCATTTTTCACCCTCATGTGCAGGGAAGATGTCGCGCGGGGTTGACAACGGCATTGGTCTGGACCACCTTATACGCACGCCACAGGGGCCCCTGAACGCACACTCGCAACACCACCCCCACACCTCTCCCCCCACGTACGGAGGCTGTCGTGGTACGCGCACAGTTCACCAAGCGGCTGCTCGGAGCCGCCGCAGTCGTCGCCCTCGCCGCAGGAGGGCTCATATCCGCCGGCTCGGCCAACGCGTCCGAGGACCACCCGGACGCGGGGCAGCACGCCGCCGCCGTCCCCGAGCACGCCGTCACCGGCTACTGGCAGAACTTCGACAACGGCGCGACGAAGCAGAAGCTCTCGGACGTCCCGGACGACTACGACATCATCGCGGTGGCCTTCGCCGACGCCACCGGCTCCCCCGGAGCCGTCGACTTCAAGCTCGACCCCGGCACCGGCTACAGCGACGAGCAGCAGTTCAAGGACGACATCAAGGCCAAGCAGGCGGCCGGGAAGTCCGTGATCGTCTCCGTCGGCGGCGAGAAGGGCTCCATCTCGGTCAGCGACGACGCCTCGGCGGACGCCTTCGCCTCCTCCATCACCGGCCTGATGGACAAGTACGGCTTCAACGGCGTCGACATCGACCTCGAGAACGGCGTCAACTCCACGTACATGACCAAGGCCCTCAAGGCCATCCACGACAAGAAGAGCGATGTCGTGGTCACCATGGCGCCGCAGACCATCGACATGCAGTCGGCGTCCACCGAGTACTTCAAGACCGCCCTGGCGATCAAGGATTTCCTGACGGTCGTCAACATGCAGTACTACAACAGCGGCTCGATGCAGGGCTGTGACGGCAAGGTCTACTCGCAGGGCTCGGTCGACTTCCTCACCGCCCTCGCCTGCATCCAGCTCGAGAACGGCCTGGACCCGTCCCAGGTGGGCATCGGCGTGCCCGCCTCCACCAGCGGCGCCGGTTCCGGCCATGTCGAGCCGGGCGTGGTCAACGACGCCCTCGACTGCCTCGCCAAGGGCTCCGGCTGCGGCTCCTTCAAGCCGTCGAAGACCTACCCCGGCATCCGTGGCGCGATGACCTGGTCCACCAACTGGGACGCGGCCAACGGGAACGCCTGGTCGAAGGCGGTCGGCCCGCACGTCCACGGGCTGTAGACCCACAGGACGGGAACGACAGTTCGACGTACGCCAGTGCGTCCCGCCCACGGCAGGCGGGGCGCACTGGCGTACGGGTGTTCGCTAGGGCTTGGGCAGCACACACCCCGGCAGGTTGAGGTTGATCTTGTTGCCGGTGGTCACGCACTTGGTGATGAGGTACGTCTCCTGGGCGTAGTTGATGCCCTTGCGCACCGTCACCGCGCCGTTCTCGTCCACCTCGCACGGGTTGTTGAGGGTGCAGCGGCCGCCGTCCTCGTTGCCCGTGTTGTTCACGGCCACGACCTTGCCGGACGCCGGGTCGACGACGGGAGAGCCCGACGTTCCGCCGATCGTGTTACAGGCGGAGGTGTAGCGGACCGAGTCCTTCCAGGTCCAGTCCCCCTCCTTAAGCCGGTACGCAAATCCGTCGATATTGCAGGAGTAGATCGTCTTCCAGTAGCCGGAGACCACATTGATGGCGGAGCCCTGGGTCGGGTGGCTGTCCGACAGCTGTAGCGCCTTGATGCCGTACGACGACTGGATCTGGGCGTATGTGGACGTCAGCTGGTACAGCGAGATGTCGGTGTCGGTCATCGTCGCGTACGCGACCTTGCTCGCCCGGACGGTGCCGGCCCGGCCGCCCGAGGCGGTCAGCAGGGTGAAGCTCCGGGTGGACGGCTGGTCGACGATCACCTCTCCCGCGCCGGGGAAGCCGCTCTCCAGGCAGTGGCCGTTGGAGAGGACGAGCGCGGGGTCGCTGTCGGCCGAGCCCGGCGTGCGGACGACGGAGCCGGAGCAGTTGCTGAGCGCCACCGTGCCCGCGAAGTCGACCGCCTTCGGGGCCTTGGCGGAGACCTTGGCCGAGACCTTGGCGGGGGCCTCGGCAAGGGCCTTGGCGGGGGACGCGGCCGTCGCGGGCGCCGCGCCCGCGCCGACGAGGGTCGCGCCGCCCAGTAACAGGGCCGAGAGCGCACCGACGAGAGATCTGTTCATGCGGGGGGTTCCTTCCCTCGATGAGAGATTCCTTCGGCTTCGACCATTTCCCACCCTTGCGCATGTCATGCGCATGGCCGAACACTGGCGCAGCAGTCGCTCGCCCTTAACCCCCCAGGAGATGTCATGCGACGTCGCATCAGCGGTAGACGGGCCACCGCCCTCACCGCCTTGCTCACCCTCGCACTGGCCGCACCCATGGCAGCTCAGGCCGACGATCCCAGCCCTCGGCCCGGCACCGAGCGCACCGCCCCATCAACCGGCCGGACGACCACCGCCGGCCAGGCCGCCGCCGACCAGGGCGTGCGGCAGTACGAGGTCTCCGGCCCCGCCACCAAGGCCGACCGCTCCGCGGTCGCCGCCACCGGGGTGTCCATCGACGAGGTGGACGCCCGCTCCGTGGTCGTCACCGCCGACGCGTCGCAGGCCAAGCGGCTGCGCGCGCTCGGCTACCGGCTCACCGCCCTCCAGGGCCCGCCCGACCGCAGTCAGGGCAGGTCGGCCAAGCCGTTCGACTTCCCGTCGGCCGATGCGAAGTACCACAACTACGCCGAAGCGAACGCCGAGATCAACGCTGCGGTGGCGAAGTATCCGTCGATCCTCAGCAAGCGCGTCATCGGAAAGTCGTACGAGGGTCGCGACATCGTCGCCCTCAAGATCAGCGACAACGTGGCCACGGACGAGAACGAGCCCGAGGTCCTCTTCACCGCCCATCAGCACGCCCGTGAGCACCTTACGGTGGAGATGGCGCTCTATCTGGTGCGGCAGTTCACCGAGGGCTACGGCAGCGACTCCCGGATCACGGGCGCGGTCAACGGCCGGGAGATCTGGATCATCCCGGATGTGAACCCGGACGGCGGCGAGTACGACATCGCCACCGGCTCCTACCGAAGCTGGCGCAAGAACCGCCAGCCCAACTCCGGCTCGTCGTCCGTCGGCACCGACCTCAACCGCAACTGGGACTTCAAATGGGGCTGCTGCGGCGGCTCCTCCGGCTCCCCGGGGTCCGAGACCTACCGCGGGCCCAAAGCCGCCTCGGCCCCCGAGGTGAAGGTCGTCGCCGACTTCGCCCGCAGCCGCGTCGTCGGCGGCAAGCAGCAGATCAAGGCCGCGATCGACTTCCACACCTACAGCGAACTGGTGCTGTGGCCCTTCGGCTGGACGTACGACGAAACCACCACCGGCATGACGCGGGACGACTACGACGCCTTCGCGGCGGTCGGCAAGAAGATGGCCGCGAGCAACGGCTACACCCCCGAGCAGTCCAGCGAGCTCTACATCACCGACGGCGCGATCGACGACTATCTGTGGGGCACCCAGAAGGTCTTCGCCTACACCTTCGAGATGTACCCGACCTCCTCCGGCGCGGGCGGCTTCTACCCGCCCGACGAGGTCATCGACCGCGAGACCAGCCGCAACCGCGACGCGGTGCTCCAACTCGTGGAGAACGCGGACTGCATGTACCGGTCGATCGGCAAGGAAGCGCAGTACTGCACCTGAGCGTCGGCCTGGGCCAGGGCAGCACGGCCCGACGCGAGTGCCGGGCCCGCGGGGGGCCCCCCGGGGCCGGGCCCCCCCCGGCGGGGGGGGGGGTGGGGGCTCCCCGGGGTTTCCCCCAGGGGGCGGCAATTTTACGCTCCAG
>NZ_JBHYVB010000132.1:12284-17604 GCF_042750115.1 Streptomyces sp. NPDC059455 | reverse complement strand
TCGCCCGCCCCTGCCCCCCCGGCGGGGGGGGGGGGGGCCCGGGCCCCCCCCCCCCGCGGCGGGGGCGCGCCGGGGGGGCCCCCGGCCGCCCCCGCCGCCCCGCGAGGCGTCGGCTGTTGTCGGGACTCCCGTGAGTTCCCTCTGTTCGGCGCATCTTCTCCTGACCTGCGGCGCTGGTGAGCGGGGTTTTACTCGATCGCGTGGAGAGTTCGACGTTCCGTCAGGATTTCCGAAGCTCTGCCGCTATCCATGACGCATGGTCGTTACCAGTGAGCTGAGGCGTTGATGACGCTCGCGGTCGTCCGGGCGAGCGGGCGCTGCACAACGGCGAACGCTCGTCTTCTAGAAGGAGCGCCTGTCGGCGCGTGCCGAGCGGGTCGCGTGCAAAGACGCCAGAAGCTGGAGCCGGTCCGCGTCGGGGCTGCCCGGTTCGACGGTGAAGGCCAGCATGACCGGGCCGGGTCTGCCGGGCAGCGGATAGGTGTCCCAGTCCAGGACGATGTCGCCGACCTCGGGGACCCGGAAGGTCTTGGAGCCGCTGACCGACGCGCGTACGTCGTGCCGGGCCCACAGCCGCCGGAACTCGGCGCTGCGGATGCTCAGCTCACCCACGATCGCGGTGGCGCGCGGATGGGTGGGGTCAGCGGCGACGGCGGCGCGCATCATGCCGATGTAGTCCAGGGCCTGCCGCTCCCAGTCCGGGCAGCTCCGCTCGCCGGTCAGCGTGTCGTCGAACATCAGCAGGAGCATGTTGAGCCGGTCGGACGGGTGGGCGTCCGGGCTGCCGAGCAGCGCCTCCGCCATCGGGTTCCAGGCGAGCAGATCGAGGTGCCGGCCGAGTACGAGCGCCGGGGTGTCCATCACCCGCAGCAGTCGCCGGGTGCTGTCCGGCACCTTTTCCGGACCGTGGTCCGCCCGGGCGGGCATGGGCCGGCGGGCGGCGTGGGCCAGGGTGAACAGGTGCCGGCGCTCCTCGTCGTCGAGTCCGAGCGCGTGGGCGAGCGCGTCCAGGACGTCGTCGGACGGGCGTACCTCCCGGCCCTGCTCCATCCGTTGGTAGTAGTCGGTGCTCAGCCCGGCCAGAAGTGCCAGCTCCTCGCGCCGTAGCCCGGTGACCTTGCGTCGGCCGCCGGGTTCCAGACCGACGTCGTGCGGACGCAGTCTGCCGCGCCGGGCACGCAGGAAATCTCCCAGCTCACGAGCGTAGGGATGGCTCATGCCCCAAGTCTGCCGCGTCGCCGGGCAGGCAAGGTAGGTCCCGCAGACCTAGGCAACCGAGAACGACCGAGCCGACGCGCACTGCTCCTAGCGTCGTCGGTGTACCGCACCGACACCCTCAGGAGCAGCGGATGACCGGATGGACCGCCGACCGCATTCCCGACCAGCACGGCCGGATCGCCGTCGTAACCGGCGCGAACTCGGGCCTCGGCCTGGTCACCGCCACCGAACTGGCCCGCCACGGCGCCCATGTCGTGCTCGCCGTCCGCAACACCGACGCCGGTGAGGAGGCCGCCCGCCGGATCGGCGGCGACGTCGAGGTACGGGAGCTGGACCTGGCCTCCCTCGGTTCGGTACGGGCGTTCGCCGCGGGGCTGGCCGCCGACCACCCGGCGATCGACCTGCTGGTCAACAATGCCGGCGTGGTGTTGCTCGGCCCGCGCCGCACCTCCGTCGACGGCTTCGAGTTGCAGCTCGGCACCAACATGCTGGGCCACTTCGCGCTGACCGGCCTGCTGCTCGACAAGCTGGCCGCGGCGCGGGAACCCCGGGTGGTCAACCTCAGCTCGATCACCCACAAGAACGCGCACCTCGACTTCGACGACCTGATGTTCGAGCGTGACTACCGGGCCGCTCCCGCCTACGGCCGGTCCAAGCTCGCAACGACGATCTTCGGCGTTGAACTGGACCGCCGCCTGCGCGCTGCCGGATCGCCGATCGTCAGCACGCTGGCCCACCCCGGTCTCACCCGCACCAACCTGACCCCGCGTGCCTGGGAGCACCGTGGCCGGTTCGGGCAGCTGATTGCGTGGGTCGGCCTCCTGACCACCCAGTCCGTGGAGCAGGGCGCGCTGCCGCAGTTGCGCGCCGCGACCGAACCCGGCCTGCGGGGCGGCCAGTTCTTCGGACCGTCCATGCTTGGGGAGACGAGGGGCCGGGTTACCGACGCCCGGCTCAGTCGGGAGGCGGCCGACCCCGCTGTTGGCAAGCAGCTCTGGGCGGCGGCCGAAGAGCTGACCGGCATCAGCTATCTCTGAACTGGCGGCATCTGCCTTCGACGTCAGAGACCCAGGCCGGTTCGGCAGGCTCGGACGAACCCCAGCCCGCTCCGGTACCGTTCTGGGCGCACCACCCGCGAGTTCGGCTACGAGCGCCCTTCGGGAAACTCGAACCCACGGCCTTTTGGCATGGCACACCTCTGAGCTGGTCAGCCGATGGGGTTGCCGAAGGTGCCGGGGTGGGTGGCGCTGCGCTGGTCGACGAGGCTGTCGGACTCCCCCCTAACATCCGGCTAACGCGGCTGTGACCAGGGAAAAGACGCCAAGGAGAACTGAGGAGCCAGGTCACACCCGCCTGTACGGCGGGCCGTTTCCCTCGGATCAGGTCGGCCGGCAACGCGGGGTGCGGTGTTGACGGGGTCGAGCGGCCATGCGGCTTCGTCGTGCGGACTCGCAGGCAGACGGACTCGAGCAGGCGCCGTCCCAGAGGGGAGCCCCCGGGACGGCGCCTCGCGAAGACCGCGAGCGTGGTCGTCCTCAGTACCGCCGTCGGCCGCCCGGGTAGCGGACGGGCTGACGGCACTCGGGCGCATCGGCGGGCGGGGGCTGCTCACCGAGCGCGTAGCACAGGGCCGCGTGCAGTTGCTCCGCCGCCGCGAGGGTCAGCTCCAGCTCGGCGATCGCTTGATGCCGCCCGCCCCTGCTGATCTGGAGCGGCAGCGCGAGCTCCCCACCGTTCACCCGGCGCAAGCCCCGGCCCGGAACGGGACCGATCTGCCAGTCAGTCACGGCGACCTCCAGCGCTTCCGGGCGCCGGATGCCCGCCCGGGCCGTCGCCTTCGCCGTACGAGGGCAAGCGGGCGCCCCTGCTCTCGGCGACCCGCAACACATCGCGCAGCGCCTCACACAGCCGGTCCGCGAGGTAGCGCAATTCTCGCGCGTCCGCTGTGGGGGCGTCCAGCAGCGCTCGGGCGTGCCGGAGGAGTTCGGCCCCCATGGACATCTGTACGGCCTCGATCGCGTCCGCACGTCGGCTCAGCGGGCTGTTCCCGTCGTCCGACGCCAGATAACACGGCTTGCCGTCGGGATCCGACCACGGCAGCAGGCGCAGACCGGTCATCGCGCCCATCCGGACACCTCCACACCGTGGATCGCCGTCCATGCCCCGGCCCGATGACGGCCGGACGGCAATAAGGCGAGAAGCGCACTCACGCATGCGAGGAACCGCTCCATAGGGTTGCTCACGTTCATCAGCTCCATTCAGCTGGTGGGCCACGCCCTCGGGCCGGTGCACCCCGGTCGCGAGGGTCCTGCGTCTCTTCACGCTGTGTGGCGTTTGCTTCACAGAGTGGAGGTGATTCTGGCTACGCTGCTAGGAGGGCGGGTCTGACAGCAAAGCTTTCAACTCAGGGAGTCAGCCATGGAGATGGATCGGAGGCCACGCACCCCGAGGGAGAAGTACGGGGAGGAGTTGAGGATCCGGCGCACAGCGGCCGACATGACACAGGAGGCGCTGAGTGAGCGCGTGGTGTGCTCGCCCACGCTGATCAGCCATTTCGAGGCGGGCAGGCGGTTGCCGAAGCCCGACGACGCGGCGCGGATCGACCAGGCGCTGGGAACGGACGGGTTCTTCGCGCGGTGGCTGGAGGATCTGGAGTCGAAGTGGACCGACCATTTCGCGGCCGTGGCCGAGTTGGAGCAACAAGCGACGGTGATCCAGCAGTTCGCTCTCACTCTCGTTCCTGGCGTGCTCCAGACTCCCGCCTACGCACGGGCCCTGTTCAGCGCGTACCGACCCAACCACACGGCCGAGGAGCTTGACAGGGACGTCGTCATCCGAACGGAACGTGCTCGGATTCTGGATGAGCCGTCGAACCCTGTCGTATGGACGCTCCTCGACGAAGCCGTCCTGCGACGCCACGTCGGTGGCCCCCAGGTCATGGCCGAGCAGCTGAACAAGATCGCAGACATGGCCGAATCGGGACGCCTGCGGCTGCACGTAGTGCCCTACAGCGCTGGGGCTCACTCGCTCCAGCAGAGTCTGCTCACGCTCATGAGCTTCAAGGACTCCGCCCCGGTGGCCTACGTCGAAGGCTTCCTCACCGGCAACATGATGGATGATCCGTCACTGGTGAAGGCCAGCCAGACCGCCTACGCTCTGGCCCTGAGCGACGCGTTGTCGCAGCAGGAGTCACTGGCCCTCGTCAAGGCGGCAGCAGAGGAACACGTGCATGATCAGCAGTGAACACACCGTCTCCGACGCGTCCACCTTCACCGGGTGGTACAAGTCCAGCTACAGCGGCGGCGATCAGGGCGAATGCCTCGAAGTAGCACGTGGCCACGCCGACATACCCGTCCGCGACAGCAAGGACCCCCACGGCCCGGCGCTCATCTTCGAGCCGTCCGCGTGGTCGGCGTTCGTCTCCGGCGTCAAGCGCGGGGAGTTCCCCACCACCTGAGCCACCCAACAGTGTGGTTCGCGCCGTCCTCGTCTGCGCAGTTCGATCTTGCATGTCGCACCAGCGCCACCACTCAGGCGGACCGAGCGGCGTTGATTACAATCGCTTCTCATGTCGAAGCCTGACGAACTGCTTGTTGATGTCGCGGCCCTGGTGGAGTCCGGGCACAGCAACCAGATGACTCTGACTGTGGTCGCCGGTGGTGCTGTCATCACGGGTCGGCTGGCTCCCGAAGCTGTCTGGCGGCAGCGGGTGTCCGAGGTCCTGGCGGACTCGGCCAGTCTCAATAATTTCTCTGCTGTCTTCACCGCTACGACGTGTGAGGAGAAGGCGCCCACGCATCTGCATTTCCATGTGTCGCGGATTCTGCAGGGCACGGTGGGGATCCCGGAGACAGGCGGGATGTACCGCGTGGCGATCGATGACGTCAGCGCTTGGACCGTGGGCGACTTCAGCTACTCCGACCAGTGAGATACGACGCTGCGCGTTAACGGACCGCGCGGCAACGCGACGAGGGTGGGGGGGGGCGGAGGCGCGGGGGACAGGCCCGGGGGTGGTAAGGGGGGGGGGGGGCGGGCGCCCCCGGGGGGGGGGGGGGGGGGGGGCGCGGGGCGGGGGCGGGGGGGGGGGGGGTGTGGGGGGGGC
>NZ_JBHYVB010000132.1:8409-12274 GCF_042750115.1 Streptomyces sp. NPDC059455 | reverse complement strand
CGCCTCCCCCCCCGCGCCCCCCCGCGCGGGGGGGCCCCGCCCGCCGCGCGCGGGCCCCCCCCTCCTGTTGTTCTGGTGGCGGCTCGCACCCGCTCGTCGGTCAGACGGCGGCAGGTGCGCCGAGCATCGCGGAAGCCTGCTGGAATGGGCTGGGGACACGCGTGGGCGCGGCTGTCTGGCGGAGGCCGGGGCAGGTGAAGCCGAGCTGCGTCATGGCCCGGAGAACTTCACCGGTGCTGAAATCGCGGCGGTCCTGGCGCGTGATGACCTGCCCGACCTGCTTGACCGGGTAGGTGCGGCGGCCGATGATCACGGACTCGCCGATGACCTGTTCGGGCTTGATGCCCTTCATGGATTCCAGGACGCCGCTCTTGGTGAGGTCGAACGGGAAGCGGGCGATGATACAGCGCATGATGCCTCACAGGGAGAAGAAGGGGGTAGTTCTACCGCGGTGAGGCGGTTCAGTGGGCGAGGGCGCCCCGAACGCTGTCCCGGTCTTCGACGACCGGCAGTGCGGCGAGTCGGCGGTCCAGGGCTGCGTGCTCGGCTTCGGCGGTCGTGGTCACGGGTGAGGTGAACGGCCCACCGCCGTCGAGGATGTCGCGCAGTTGGACCCGGTCCGTGTACGCGGGGCTGTCACGGACCGCGGTGAGCTGGGCCTGGGTGACCAGTTGGGTGCACAGGCCGTCGTCGTCGCAGACGAACAGGTGCCCGGTGCAGGCGCCGGCCATGACGGAAAGGGCGACTTCGATGGTCATGTCGTCGCAGACTTGCAGTGCGCCTGTGTCCATGGCGTCCGCCGCAGTCTGGTGTGCGGGGGTGACGTTCGTCGAGCGGGGCTGCATCTGAACCAGCGTCAAAAGGTGCCTCCTGAAGTGGTGGGTCAGTTTCCTGATCATGAGGCTTCTAGGCCGCCGCCGCGTCGAAGGAGGTCTGCCGTACGGTCCTGCGTCGGGCAGCCGAGGCGGGGCTGCGTCGGCCGCGTGAGGATGCGCTGCGCTTGCGCTTCTCGGCCACCGGCGCGGTGATCGTGACGGGGATGCCGGAGGGTGCCTGGGCGCCGGTGATCTGACTCAGCGCCTCTTCACCGACGCGGATCTGGGTGGTCTGGGGCACGATCCCGGCGGCGCTCATGAGACGGCTCATGTCGCGGCGCTGGTTGGGGGTCACCAGGGTGACGACGCTGCCTGACTCGCCGGCCCGCGCGGTGCGGCCGCCGCGGTGGAGGTAATCCTTGTGGTCGGTCGGCGGGTCGATATTGACGACGAGGTCGAGGTCGTCGACGTGGATACCGCGGGCGGCGACGTTCGTGGCCACGAGCACGGTGACGTGTCCGGTCTTGAACTGGGCCAGGGTCCGGGTGCGCTGGGGCTGCGACTTGCCGCCGTGCAGGGCGGCGGCGCGCACTCCGCTGTTCAGCAGGTCCTGCGTGAGCCGGTCGACGCCGTGCTTGGTGTCCAGGAACATGATCACCCGGCCGTCGCGGGCCGCGATCTCGGTGGTCGTGCGGTGCTTGTCCGCGCCCTGCACGTGGAGCACGTGGTGCTCCATCGTGGTGACGGCGCCCGCCGACGGGTCGACGGAGTGGACGACGGGGTCGGTGAGGTAGCGGCGGACCAGGCGGTCGACGTTGCGGTCGAGGGTGGCGGAGAACAGCATCCGCTGGCCCTCGGGGCGCACCTGGTCCAGGAGTGCCGTGACCTGGGGCATGAAGCCCATGTCGGCCATCTGGTCGGCCTCGTCCAGGACGGTGATCGCGACCTGGTTCAGCCGGCAGTCACCGCGGTCGATGAGGTCCTTGAGCCGGCCCGGCGTGGCGACGACGACTTCGGCGCCGCCCCGCAACGCGCCTGCCTGCCTGCCGATCGACATTCCGCCGACGACGGTGGCCAGGCGCAGCTTCACCGAGCGGGCGTAGGGGGTGAGCGCGTCGGTCACCTGCTGGGCCAGCTCACGCGTCGGGACGAGGACCAGGGCCAGCGGCTGGCGGGGCTCGGCGCGCCGGCCTGCGGTGCGGGCCAGCAGAGCCAGGCCGAAGGCGAGGGTCTTACCGGATCCGGTGCGCCCGCGTCCCAGGGCGTCGCGGCCCGCGAGGGTGTTGGGCAGGGTCGCACCCTGGATCGGGAACGGGACGCTCAGGCCCTGCGCGGTCAGCGCGGCCAGCAGCTGGGCGGGCATGTCGAGGTCGGCGAAAGCCTCGACCGCGGGCAGCGCGGGAGTGATCGTCTTCGGCAGGGCGAACTCGCCCGAGGCCGCGGCGGGCCGCCGACCGTGGCCGCCCGAGCGGCTCGGGCGCCCTGATCGGCTCGGGGCGGGCGAGCCGAAGCGACTGCCCCGGCCCGAACCGGTGCCGGAGTTGAAAGCGGGGCCGCTGGTGCGGCGGGTCCGGGAGGTGCGGTCGTTCGTACGTGTGGGGTTCATTTGAGAACCTTCCTTGATACGGCACGTATCAAGGAATTCCCGCAGCGGAAGTGCAGCGCGGGGAAACACGAGAACGGGCCGAAATGGAATGCGAAAGCGAAGACGCCATGCAGTGAATCCGCTGTGGGACGCAGGTAATGAAATGGGTGACGTAATATCGGCGTGAGATGCCGGACGTCGATGGGTGCGGCCCGGGAGAGGCGGCGCACCCCTGGAGAAGAGCTGGGAGCGGTTCTGTCCCACAGGAGGCATCACTGAGGGAAATCCCCGCAGCTGGGGCCCCCACCCCGAGGGATGCGGGCCCCAGCTACGAAGTGCGCGTCAGCGTCAGGCGGGAACGATGTTCTCGGCCGTCGGGCCCTTCTGGCCCGGGGCTATGTCGAAGGTGACCTTCTGACCTTCGAGCAACTCACGGAAGCCCTGGGCGGCGATGTTCGAGAAGTGGGCGAACACGTCAGGGCCTCCACCATCCTGCTCGATGAAGCCGAAGCCCTTGGCCGCGTTGAACCACTTCACAGTGCCAGACGCCATGTCATATCTCCTTGTGGGGCAGTACGCCGGCACCCGTAATCCACGGACACCGGGTCGCCGCAATGATGCCCCGCCCGGAGAACAACCGGAAATACAAAACGCTTCCCGCAGCTAAATGCTGGCGCAAGCATTGAAGTTTTTGGGAACCACAACTGCAACTGAGATCGACAGTAGCATGCGGCAGTGGCCCGCGTACGACCGATGGAGCGAATTCGTTCGCTGCGATAAACACACTGTCCGCGCGACGTATTTAACCCTCGTCTCGCGGCAATAGATATTGCCCCACACGCGACACAGTGTTCCAGCAAGAGCGGTCGTCACATACGGCTCGGCGGGCGCGACCACTGCGGCGGCACCCTCCTCCGCCCCGGGGGCCGGCCCGCAGTATGCTCCGCGCGCAGGCGGGACCGGGCCACCTCAGCCTGCGGTCGTCGGGTTCTCTGAGGCGGCGGCGTGGCGGTATTCGGCGTTGATGCGCTGGGCTTCTTCGAGCTGGTCTTCGAGGATGACGATGCGGCAGGCGGCCTCGATGGGGGTGCCCTGGTCGACGAGCTCCCGGGCGCGGGCGGCGATGCGCAGCTGGTAGCGGGAGTAGCGGCGGTGGCCGCCCTCGGAACGCAGCGGGGTGATGAGGCGGGCTTCGCCGACGGCGCGGAGAAAGCCCTGCGTGGTGCCGAGCATTTCGGCGGCCCGGCCCATCGTGTAGGCGGGATAGTCGTCGTCGTCGAGACGACCGAACGATTCGCCTGCTGTCATTTGCACCTCTCTGTGGAACGGGTGGAGGGGCGGGGGGGGGGGTGGCGGGCCCCCGGCGGCCGCCCCCGCCCCCCCCCGCCCCCCCCCCGCCCCCCCCCCCCCGCCCGGGGGGGGGGGGGGGGGGCCGGGCGGGCCCCCCCGGGGGGGGGCCGGCGCC
>NZ_JBHYVB010000132.1:0-8399 GCF_042750115.1 Streptomyces sp. NPDC059455 | reverse complement strand
GGGGGGGGGTTCTTGGGGCGGGCCGCCCACCCCCCTCATAGCGGCGGGGTTTTATTTCCCCCCATTTGTGTGCGGGGGGGGGGGGGCCGGGGGCCCCCCCCCCCCCCCGGGCCCCGAAGGAACTGCTACACCATCTGCCGACCCTGGTACTGCGCCGGCCTTCTGTGTCCGCCGACCCGACCTGGAAGTTGTCGGGGCTGCGGGGATCGCGGTTGCTTGACCGGAGACCACCTCACTATCGATGTCCTGCGGTACCCGGGCTCAAGACTCCACCCGGGCGATCCTGATGGCGCCTGGCTCCTCCGTTCTTCCCTCTGGGATCAATCACTTACCTACTACTGTCCTGCGCATTGCTCGGTGGCCTGTCACAGCACCACTCTTCGGCAGCCAGCCCCGTTGCCCGTCCTGCGTTTGCTCTGGCTTAGAACCCCACTGCCGAACCTCCCGGTGCGCGCGTCCGCAGCCGACGCCTTCACCGAGGTGCTGCTCACTTGACTTCACTGCTGAGTACTGCTACTGCGTGAACTGCGGTACTGCTCGCGGCGGCCCCTGATCACTGCGGGCCACCTGGTCCGGCCGCCAGTCCCGTCGCCGTCCTGCAACAACCCTGGCTTCGAAACTCCACCGCCGCACCGTCCTGCGTACTGCAACTGCGGTTAACGCTCCCCGGCAGTTCATGTCTGCCGGGCCCTGTTGTCTCTCTGGCTACGAGAGAAACCATAACCACGTCACCGCCCAATGTCTACTCCAGCCAGGATAGATTTTCGTGACCCAGGTGGAGAGATAGTCAGCACAGGCCACGGGACGGGTGCCCGGCGGTCCCGCTACAGCCAGGCTCACCCACTCCGACCAGGCCGGTTGCGCCGGCCTCGTTGCCGCGAACACCACAGCTGCCCCGTCTGGCCCTGCGGATGACCGCTCAGGACACGCACCCCAGCCTGCGCTTACGCGGTTGAGACATCACAAGCCGGGCAGAAGGACCGCCAGAGGACCCGCGTGACGATCCAGAGACCAGGGTGACCTGATGGACACAATGAGCGTCAACGTGGCAACTGACTTGTCCATGGCATGCATTGCCGACACACGCCGGAGCGCCCGGGAATTCCTCGCAGGTCTCGTACAGCCGGCGGCAGGAGCGGCCGAGACTGCCGACACCGTGATCCTCGTCGTCTCGGAGCTCGTCACCAACGCCCTTCGTCACGGCGGCGGCATCTGCAGCCTGAACCTCACCGCGCACCCGGACAGCATCGAGGTGGCCGTGCATGACCGCAGCCCGCAGGCGCCGCGCATGCGCGCCCCCGACCTGCACGGTGGCACCGGAGGTTTCGGCTGGCCCATGGTCAACCATCTCGCTCGCGCCACCTCCGTGACCCGCCGGGCGGACGGCGGCAAGACCGTAAGCGCTTTTCTCGCCCGGTAGTGCCAGACCACCGGCGCCGACCAGCATGACGGGCAGTCGCCCCAAGATCGATCTCACATGCGGCCGCAGTACCAATGTAGCCAGGTAGAAATCAGCGATCCCGCGCCCAGGCTTCGGCTCCTTGCCGATCGCCTGTCGCAAGGGCGAGGGGCCGCCCCTGTCTTCTCACAGAACCGGTCCTGCTCGGCGGTGCTTCCTGCAGCCAACTGCCGCCGGTAGGGGGAGGCGAACAGCGGTGCCAGGTCGTTGGCTTCGGCGTAGACCGCGGCGAACAGCTTCGAGGTGCTGTATGCGCTGTAGGTCTTGGCTGCGTGGTCGTAGGGGATGAGGGTGAAGATCCGACTGTCCCAGGTGTGCCAGGCGTCGGCACGTGGCCAACGCACTGCTGAAGATCGGCCAGAACACGGTGAAGGTGGCCGGGCCGGCCCTGGGTGGGGTGCTGGTCGCCATGGTCGGCCCCGGCTGGGCCCTCGGGTGGGACGCGCTGACGTTCGCCGCTTCGGCCCTCCTCTTCTCCCGGATCAGCCTCAAGGCCAAGACCGTCAAGGTCCGGGCCGGGTTCACCGCCGACCTGCGCGAGGGCTGGGATGATTTCCGCTCCCGCCGCTGGCTGTGGGTGATGGTCTGCCAGGCCGCCGCGATCGTTCCCGTGGCTGGTGGGCTACCAGGTTCTCGGCCCGGTGTACGGACAGCAGGTACTCGGTGGCGCCGCCCGGTGGGGCGTAGTGGTCTCCGGCTTCACGGCCGGACTCGTGGCCGGGGCGGCACTCGCCCTGGTGTGGAAGCCGCGGCAGGTCGGACTCGTCGTCTGCGCGGGCACCGGGTCGATGGCGGTGCCGCCAGCGGCGATGGCGGCGGCCGTGCCGCTCCCCGCGCTCGTGATCGCCACAGGGACGGCCGGCACGGGGCTGGCGGTCAGCATGACCGTCTGGGCCTCGCTGGTGCGGGAGAGGATTCCGGCGGACCGGCTGGGCCGGACCCTGTCGTACTCGACGCTCGGGCAGATCCTGCCCGTCCCCTTCGGCTATCTCCTCGCCGGTCCGGCCGCCCACCTGATCGGGCTCCGCACGACCCTGGCCGCGGGCGCCCTGATCATCACGACCGCCGCCGCCGTGCCGCTCGCCATCGCTCAGGTCCGCGGGCTCTGCCTCGCGCCGGCAGAGGCCAGGGACGCCGACGGGGCAGTGACCCCGACACGAGCGGACAGGTAGAAGGGCCGGGCCACCTCGACGGCACCGGCGAAGTCGCGAAAGGCCCGGTCCCGGGCCGCCGCATCGCGCACGGCCCAGCCGCATCCCTCCCCCAGTCCGCAGCGAAGGGCGAGGTGAGAGGCGATGCGGTCGGCGCTCAGGTGGGCCGTCGTGTGGTGCGGTTTGGCCGCCTCGACCTCGGCGTTGACGGCGAACGCGGCGGCCACGGCTTAGGCTGCCGCGGGAACGGAGCCGAGCAGCCCGCCCACTTCGGCCACCGTGGCGGGCCACACCGTCCAAGCCCCGTCCAGGCGGTGAGGGTTGCGTGGTGTGACCAGGCGCCGGCCTCGTCGCAGAGGGTGCGGGCCACCACGTAGGTGGCCCCTGACCGGCGATGATGCCGGCCAGGGGCCACCTGTCACATGAGCTGGCGTCAGCCGTCGTTCTCCGCCGACGGGATGTAGGCGCCCGGGACGTCCCTAGGGGCGTAGATCTTCTTCTCACCCGGGTACGGCTTCGCCCAGTTGTGTGTCTCGTACCACGTGAGGTGGTTCATCTGGGCGGGGGGAGCGTAGTCCGGAACGGCGTTGGGACCGGTCAGCCGCTGCTTCGACTTCCACTGGTCCCACTCGGCGGCGACGTTCTTCATGTCCGCCGGCACCGAGGCCGACGGCACGGCCGCCGCCTTCGGGCTCTGCGCCGCGGGGCTGTCCAGACCACAGGACGGCGGGGTCTTCACCCCGTCGGTCAGCGAGGTCCGGTTGAGCAGCGCCTTGAACGGTGTGAAGTTCGGTTTCTGGGTGAACGCCGAGGCCATCGGGGTGGCCGCGGTGTCCTTCTGGTTCATCGGCTGGACCCCGAGGATCTGCTCGATGGTCCGGATCATGTTGATCTGTGAGTAGTAGTGGCTGTCCACCGTGGAGTGCTTGGCCCAGGGGCTGATGATCTGGACCGGGGCACGGTGGCCGTCGACGTGGTCGAGACCCGCCTGGGAGTCGTCCTCGACGACGAAGATCGCCGAGTCCTTCCAGTACTTGCTGTGCGAGATCTGGTCGACGATCCGGCCCACGGCGAGGTCGTTGTCCGCGACCTGGGCGGCGGGGCTCACCGGGCCACCGGTGTGGTCGCTGGAGAGCCAGAACATGTTCAGGTTCGCCGGACCGTTCTTCTCGAAGTCCTGCTTCCAGATCTGTGACCGGTAGACGTCCGGGACGCTGGTGTCGAACTTCGGGAATCCGTGCACCGACACGTCGTTGAGCGACGGGATCGGCGAGGTCGAGTTCAGCGGGTAGGCGGTGTCCTGACCGGTCGCCGCCATGTTCTTGCTGTCGCAGTACAGGTTCTGCCAGCTGGCGTCCGCCGGCTTGGTCAGGAACTGCTGGAACTCGCCGAAGTTCCGGACCGACTTGCGGGCCGCCTGCGCACCGGTCCAGATGAAGCCGGACTTCTGGTGGCCGAGGGCGTCGTCCTCGGTGTCGTAGCTGCGGGCGTACTCACCGGCCGAGGACTCGGTGTACTCCGGGTCGTCGGCCTGCATCAGCCAGTTGTGACCCTCGGCGGAGTTGGTGCCGATGTCGTACGTGTTGTCGTACAGGCCGAACTGGTTGGCCAGGGCGTGCTGGTTCGGCGTGACGTTCTCGCCGAACTGGGTCAGCGAGGGGTCGCCGTTGCCCTTCGGAATGTCACCGAAGACCTGGTCGTAGGTCCGGTTCTCCTTGACCAGCAGGAAGACGTGCTTGATGGTCGAGGGGTCGCCGAGCTTGACCGGGACCGGCACCGGCTTGGCCTGGGAGCCGTCGGACTTCTTGAGCGACTCGCCGTTCCAGCCGTTCTGCTTGAAGACCTTGCCGGTGTAGGACCTGATCACGCTGTCGTCGGGCAGCGTGAACTTCTGCAGGCTCGACGTCGTGTCGTGGGTGCCGTGACCGCCGGTGGCCTTACGGCGGGCGTCGATGCCACGGGTGTTGGAGACGTACACCTGATTGCCGGAGGTGGTGATCTCCGAGGGGAAGTAGTCCGTGGGGAGCAGGCCGACGTAAGAGACCGGCTCCTGCGCGGAGGTGTACTTGTAGACGGCGACGGCGTTGGCGCGGCCGAGGGTCACCAGCAGATGGCCGTCGTCGGTGAGGGTCACCGCGTCGGGCTCGTAGCCCACCCGGGCCTTGGCCCACGGCTGGGTGGAGATGGTCTGGACGACCTTGTCCTTCGCCGTGTCGATGACCGACACACTGTTGTCGGCGGTGTTGGTGACGAACACGACGCCGTTCTTGGCGTACACGGCGGTCGGGTGCAGACCGACCTCGATGCTGGAGACCGCGGCGTCCTGGTTCGCCAGGTCGATGACGCTGACCGTGCCGCTGGTGGTGGCGGCGGTCTTCTGGTCGGCGAGTACCTGCGTGCCGTACGAGTTGATCGTGGGCTCGCCGGGCTTGGCCGGGCGGCCGCCCTCGTTGCTCACATAGAGCTTGTCGCCGACGACGACCATGCCGCGCGGGGCGTTGCCCACGTTCCAGCTCTGCTTGATGGTCCCGGTCGCGGCGTCGATGGCGACGACCCGGTTCTGGCCGTTGACCGCGGAGTACACGGTCTTGCCGTCGGCCGAGAACGCCGCCGCGCCCACCAGGGCGTGCTTGGACCCCTGCGCCGGGATGCTGACGGTCCTCGGGCTGGAGACGCCGCCGTCCTCGTTCACCGTGAACACGGTGTAGCCGTCCGGCTGGCCCAGCCACAGCTGCTTGCCGTCGGGCGAGTACGTCGGGCCTTCCTGGCCCACGTTGTTGCTGCTGATGCGGGGGTTCGACGACGCGGCGTTGCTGACGAGCTGCTGCGTCTTCCAGTTCTTCAGGTCCACGATGGCCAGGGCCGCGCCACCGTCGGTGACCGAGGCGGCCATGTGCGTGCCGTCCGGGCTGACCGAGGACGACATGATCTTGCCCTGGTTGATGACAAGACGGTCGCCGTACGGGGCGATGTACTGGTTGCTGGAGACGACCTGGCCATTCTCGGTGACCTGGCCGACCTGCTCCGTGCCGAACTGCTGGGTCTGCGCGAGCGCCGTACCGGCGGCCACGAGGGCGACGGCGGTGGTGCCCGCCGTCAACAGCGGTATCCGGCGCCCGATGCGTCTGCTGACGAGACTGATCCGAGCTTCCTCGGCTAGCTTGCGGCGGCGAGTTACCTGCATTGAGGGTTATCCCTTCGGGGTGGTGTCGAGCAGTTCGACGTTGCCGTCGAACTGCCACAGCGGGTTCGGTGCGTCCCCGTCGGGGGTCCGCACCAGGAAGTAGCCGTTCACTTCCTTCGGTCCATCGCCATCGGCCATGAACCGCCCGTCCGGAGTGACGTCGAGTTGGTAGATGGCCTGTCCGGTGGCCTCGACGCCGGGAAGATGCCAGGTCACGACGCAGCGCCAGTCGTTGCCCGGCCCTTCCGCCGCGACCCTGGTGCTTCCCTTGTTGCACGCCGCCGTGGCCTTCAACTGGGCCTCGGTGACGGCGGGCCGGTGGAGCTGGTCGGTCTGCATGCGGTACAGGTGCGCGAACGCCGTGGCGAGCGAGCGCTGGACCTTGTCCTGCTCGATCCCGGAGCCCGTCGCCGAGGTCGTCGCGGCGACGACCGCGAACGACGCGGCGGCCACCCCGACGAGCGGCAGCACTCCGACGGTGATCGCGCGGCGGCCCGAACCGTCGTGGGCCAGGTTGGTGAAGTCGCGCCGTACGAAGAGCGCATACGCCAGCGCCGTCGCGACCGCGGCCCACACGAGGCTGACAACGATGCCGATCAGCAGCGGGCCGAGTTGCCGGGGACTGGTGAACAGACCGTTCCAGGAGATGAAGGCGTAGCTCGGCAGGGCGACGCGCACGGCCACCGGAAGCGGCAGCATCTGGGCGACCGCCATCGCGAGCGAGACGAGCACGGGCACCAGCAGCCCCATCGGGGACCGTCCCAGCGTGACCGACCCGAGGAGGCCGAGCGCGGCGAGCGCCAGGGTCGGGGCGAGGACGCAGACCCAGGAGAGCAGGACCGAGACGGCGGCGTCCGACGGTGCCAGGAGATGGCCGTCGAGACCGACCAGCGGCTGGTCGCCGACCGCGAGGAGGCCGCCGACGGTGCTGGAGACCGCGAGTCCGGCCACGAGCAGCAGCAGGACGGCGAGACTGGCCACCGCCTTCGCCACGAAGATCCGCCGAGGCGAGCGGACCGCGACGAGCAGATGGCGCCAGGTGCCGAGCCGGTCCTCGGAGGCGAACACATCACCGGCCACGACCGAGGTCAGCAGCGGGAGCGCCCAGGTCCCCGCGAAACCGAGCATCACCAGCGGCCCGGCCCACCCGGAGGCGAGCATCCAGCGCCCGAAGAGGGTGTCGACGGGAAGCGTGCTCTGCTGGCTCGCCCCGGCGACGAAGAGGGCGGGAGCGATCCAGCAGGCGAGGACCAGCAGGCGGATCCGCCACTGGGAGACGAGCTTGACGAGCTCGAAGCGACAGGCGCGGGTGACGGGGACGCGACGGCCCCCGGTCACCTGCTCGTGTTCCCGTTGCCGGCTCTGGGTGAGGGTCGCGGTCATCCGGCCGCCTCCTGCTGCTCGGTGAGGGCGAGAAACGCGGCTTCGAGCGGCGACACCACGGGAGTGAGCTCGCGCAGCGCGACGCCTCCCTCCACGAGCCGCACCACGAGTTGGTCGAGGGCGGGCACCAGGGCGCGTACGACGAGCGGTTCGGCGTCCTGCCGTACCCCGGCGTCGTCGACGACCTGGATCCCCGGCGCGTCGTCCGCCAGCCGGCGCGCGGCCCGCGGGTCGGAGGTGAGCAGCCGGTAGTCGAGTTCGCGGTTCTCGGTGGCCAGCTTGGACAGCGGGCCGGAGAAGACGACGCGTCCGGCGGCGAGGATGGTCACCTCGGAGCACAGCGCCTCGAGGTCGTCCATGTTGTGGCTGGAGAGCACGACGGCGGTTCCGTCGGCCGCGAGCCGGTTGAGGACACCGTGCACATGCTTCTTGCCCGCCGGGTCCAGGCCGTTGGACGGTTCGTCGAGCACCAGCAGCCGGGGCTTGGTCAGCAGGGCGGCGGCGAGCCCGAGCCGCTGGCGCATGCCGAGGGAGAAGCCGCGGGTACGGTCGTCGGCGACGTCGGTGAGACCGACCTCGGCGAGTACGTCGTCGATCCCCGCCGTGCGCGCGTCGTGGCCGCGGAGCGCGGCCAGCGCGGCGAGGTTCCGCCGTGGCGTGAGCGAGGGGTAGAGGGCGGGGCCGTCCACGAAGCCGGCGACACCGTCGGGAGCGTCGAGTGCCCGCTCGACCGGTGTACCCAGGACCTCCAGGCGACCGCCGTCGGCCACCGCGAGCCCCAGCAGAAGGCCGAGCAACGTCGTCTTTCCGGCGCCGTTCGGCCCGACCAAGCCGTGGATCTGACCCTGCGTTACCTCGAGATCGATGCCGTCCAGGGCGACGACAGCACCGAAGCTCTTCGTGATACCGCGAGCCCGGATTGCGCGGAGTTCTTCCATGGGTCCCTTCCTTCAAATACCTCAAGGACCCTATGGATTGATCATGCTGCTGATATAGATGGCGAGTTGAATCTACGTGGAACATAAAACGACCTGGCATTAGCGAGGTCACCACCGAGCGGGAGCCCGCCGTTTCGATCACTATTCTTTGCCATCATTTGATCAAAACTGGATGCTCCCATGAATGAGTTGTGATGGTGAATGTCGCGGTGAATGCCAACTGGGCACGGAGCGGAATTGAGCCGACCGCGACGGCCCCCGAACCCCGGCGGTTTCCGCCGGGG
>NZ_JBHYVB010000131.1:21307-33506 GCF_042750115.1 Streptomyces sp. NPDC059455 | reverse complement strand
GGTCGGCAGCGGCGAAACCGGCGGCGGGGGGGGGGGGCGCGCCGGGGGGGGGGGGGGGGGGCGGGCCGGCGGGCGCTAAGACACAGACCGGCGGGGGGGGGGGGGGCGCAGCCACTGGGGCGCTGGGGGGGGGCGCGCGCGGGGCGCGCCGCCGCGCCCCCCCCGGGGCCCGCGGGGGGGTGGGGGGGCCCCACCCCCCCCCCGTGTGGGGGGGGGGTCGGGGGGTGGGCGCCCCCCCCGCGGTTTCACGCCGTGAACACCGGATCGCGCATCCGCGTCTCACCAATATCCGAAGCGGAGCGAGTGAGCCGCATCCCTATCTCCATCGGCGGCCGGTCGAGGCTCAGCCTTTTAGCCTGCTATTACTGCTGCTGGGACAACGCCAGCATGTTCTTAGCGACGGATCAAGCAGACCTGAAGCTGTTCTACGACAAGGTCCCGGACCCCCTGATTCGTTTCGAGTACGTTCGACGCAGTGAAGACCCGCCAGGCGCGCACATCCAGGTTCATGCGCACCGCGACGAAATGGCTTACCTGCTGCGGCTGGCCGACTCGGGCCGGCCCAAACAAGGACTGCGTCGAGACCGACTGCCTCGCCTCGCCGAGATGCACCTGCCCGTCGGCGGTCACCGGATGCGTCCGTCGTTGGAGGACGTGCTGCTTTTCCTCAAGCGCGAGTTCGCGATCGACACGACGGATAACTGGCGCACGGTGATTGTTGAGCATCTGACCGATTGGCGGCTGACACAGCTGAAGTCTGCCGTACGAGACGCTCCGGAGGCTGCCGCAGAGGTGCTACGCCTCCTGGGCTACACGGTTGAGCCACCGAAAGTGGGCACTCAGCGACAACCGAGAGAGTCCGTGAAGCTCTTCTGGCCCTAGCCCGTCAACGCTCGGCGTCAACTCGGAGGGCCTTGTCCGGCAGAAGGCCGCGTACGGGGCGGGCCGCCAGGAGCATTCACCTTGCCGCTGACAACGCCGCTCGCCATCTGGCCGCCTCCGAGAGCTTGTCCCGTTGCCCATGCGACGTAAAGTGATCGCGGCCCGTCTGCGGATGCGGATCCCGCAGTCCACGCTGGACCGCACCCCACTTAGGGGGCAGGTGGTGGGGTGCTTCCCCGTTCGCCGGGCAGGTGGAGAGCCGCGATGCCGGTGAGGACGAGGTCGATCCCGGCGAGGAACTGTTCGCGGTCGTCGTGCTCGCGCATCTGGGCCGCGACGGCGCGGATGAACGGGTAATCGTCGGGGTCGAGTTCCTCCCAGACCTTCGACGCGGCGTCGAGGAACTCGGCGCGGTCCACGTCGGGCGCGAGGTTGCGGGCGCTCGCGCTGTTCGCGGCGTTCTGGCCGGTGGCGCCGAGGATGTAGTGCACCAACGCCGAGGCCGCCGTGAACCAGTGGCCCTCGGGCACGCCCAGCGCGCGGACCTGCCGGCCGATGCTTTCGAAGATCCGCGGCGTCACCGACCCCCAGGGGCTACGGGAGAGCTGGAGGGCGAGCTGCGTGGGGAGCCACGGGTGTTCCTCGATCGCGTCGAACAGGCCGAACGCGATGGCGCGAATCTTGTCCTGCGGCGAGTCCGGCGACTCGGCGGGCCCGGCCAGCTTGGCGGACTCGGCCGGCTCGGCGGACTCGGCCGGCTCGGCGGACTCGGCCGGCTCGGCGGACTCGGCCGGCTCATCGGGCCCGGCTGGCCCGGCGGACTCGGCGGACTCGGCACGCTCCGCGGCCAGCGCGGCGGCGACTACCGCGCCGGTCGCGGCGTCGAGCAGTTCGTCCTTGTTCGCCACATGCCAATAGATCGCCCCGGGCCCGGTGGCGAGGCGCTCGGTCAGCGCCCGGAATGTCAGCCCGCCCTCGCCGGCCGCGTCGAGCAGTTCGATGGCGGCCTCGACGATGCGCTCGCGGGAGAGCGCCTCTGTGCGCCGCTGTGACCGGCGTGTCCGTGTTGCCATGCTGCCATTTTGACATGACTGGAGCGTTGTTCCAACATGGAGCGACGTTCCATGATGGAGTGACGTTCCAGTCATGGAACGACATACCAGCGAGTCCGGCCTGGACTGGCACCGGGCGGTCTCGATTCACGAAGGAGTAGTCACGATGCGCACTCCCGTCACGATCATCGGCGCCGGACTCGGCGGCCTCACGCTCGCCCGCGTCCTGCACGTCCACGGCATCCCGGCCACCGTCTACGAGGCGGAGGCCTCCCCGATGGCGCGTTCGCAGGGCGGGATGCTCGACATCCACGACTACAACGGCCAACTGGCCGTACAGGCGGCCGACCTGATGGACGAGTTCCGCGGCCTGGTCCTGGAGGGCCGTCAGGCGATGCGGGTCCTCGACCGGGAGGGGACCGTCCTGTTCGAGAAGGCCGACGACGGCACGGGTGGGCGCCCCGAGGTGCAACGCGGCGAGCTGCGACAGATGCTGCTCGACTCGCTCCCGGACGGCACCGTCCGGTGGGGGCACAAGGTCAGCGAGACGCGTGCCCTCGGCGAGGGCCGCCATGAGGTGACGTTCGCCGACGGCGGCACCGTCGCCACGAGTGTGCTGGTCGGCGCGGACGGCGCGTGGTCACGGGTCCGGCCGCTGCTGTCCACCGCCATACCCGAGTACACCGGCCTGTCGTTCGTCGAGACGTACCTGTACGACGCCGACACCCGGCACCCCGCCGCCGCCAAAGCGGTCGGCGGCGGGTCGATGATGGCGCACGCGCCGGGCAGGGCGATCCACGCGCACCGGGAAAGCGGCGACACCCTGCACACCTACGTTTTGCTCCCCAGGCCGCGGGACTGGTTCGCCGCGATCGACTTCGCCGATGCCGCCGCGGCCACCGAGCGGATCGCGCGGGAGTTCGACGGCTGGGCGCCGGAGCTCGCCGCGCTGATCACCAACGGCGACACCCCGCCGGTCCTGCGCCCCCACCACGCCCTGCCGGTCGAGCACCGGTGGGACCGGGACCGGGTGCCGGGGGTGACCCTGGTCGGCGACGCCGCCCACCTCACGGCGCCGAACGGCGAGGGCGCCAACCTGGCCATGCTCGACGGCGCCGAACTCGGCAAGGCCCTCGCCGCGCACCCCGACGACGTCGAGGCCGCGCTCGCCGAGTACGAGCGGGCCATGTTCCCCCGCAGCGCCGAGGTCGCCGCCGAGGGCGTCGGCAGCGACGAGCTCATGTTCGGCGACGACGCGCCCCACAACCTGGTCAGCGTGTTCAGCGAGTTCTTCGGATAGGAGCGGGCCCAATGACCCCGTGATCGCCGTACGTTGAGTGAGTGACGACTACCGCATCGCAGGAGGCATTCCTGCGGGCGTTCCACGCTGAACGTCCGTCGGTGACCGCGGAAGCGTTCGGCCACGGTCGCGCTCCGGACGGCCGGTCCAGCTATGAGCTCCTGTGCGACCGGGTGGCCGGAAGCAGGCGCGTACTGGACCTCGGCTGCGGTGATGGCCTGCTGCTGGAGTTCCTGGCCCGAGAGGACGGGCGGCAGCTGGCGCAGGTCGCCCGAGTGCTGTGCCCCGGAGGGGTTCTGGTGGGCGTGGTGGGGGGGCGGGGCGGTCGGCGGCGAGTCGTACGACCGGTTCCTCGGGCGGCGGGGCCCTACTCCCCCTCGGGCTCGAAATCCTCCACGAAATAACTGTCGTGCCGGATCCGAAAGCGCTTGAGTTCCTCGCCACCGCGCTGGGACATCTCCGCGACCCGCTCGAAGTACTCCTCGCGCGGGGCGCCCGGGGAGAAGAGCAGGAGCATGGACATGGGCTCGTCGGTCACGTTCTTGAAGGCGTGCAGACCGCCGACCGGTACGTACAGGAAGTCGCCCTCGCGGCCCGTGACCCACCTCTCGCCGTTGTAGAGCTCAAGCTCGCCGGAGAGAATGTAGAAGGACTCCGACATCGCCTTGTGGAAGTGGGTCTTCGCTCCGGCGGCCCGCGCCCCCAACTCCAGCTTGTACAGGCCGAATTCACCACCGGTCGACTCATTGGTGGCGAGGTAGTACGTAGCGCCGCCGCCGGGCGAGGAGATGTCGGGCGGGGTATTGGCCGGGCGAAAGGCCGCGTTCACCTCGCCCTTGTCACCGTGGTAGCGGGGCTCGGGGTATTCGAGGAATTCCGGGTACGACATGATGCGCTCCTCTTCTCAGGTCTCCACCAGCATGGTGGCTCCCGCCTCGGGAACGCGGCATCGGGCCCACGAACGATCTCGGGTCGGCCCGAGCGGAGGGCTGGGGACCTAGGACGTATTGCGAAACCGCTTCGAAAGCGCTTCGAAAGCGCTGAGGCTCCGGTGGAGTTACGCGAGCGTCGGGGCCCGCTCCGCACCTCCCCGGATGGGGTAGCGTGCCGCCCCATGGTCGATGACGACGGGGGAGCCCGCCTGGTGCGGGCAGGGCAATTGCTCGCCGATTCCTGGCGGCGGTTCTGGTTCGACGACGGTACGGAGGAGATCGCCGACCGGCTGGCCGAGGCGGGAGGCCTTTACGACTCGGTCGCGGATCAGGCGGCGCCCGACGATGCGGCACCCGGCGATGCGGCGCCCGGCGATGCGGCGCCCGGCGATGTCGAGGTCGCGGCCACGATCGCCATCGGACGTTCCACCATCGCCGCGTTCGCGCTGCGGCTGGCCGTGGATGTGGACCACGACCTCAACTCCGGGTGGGACTGGGACGACGAGGGACCACCGCTCGGCGAGATGGAGTGGGACGAGGGCGGCGTCACCGCCGCGCTCGCCGCACAGAGCGTCGCGGCAGCGCGGGCGGCACTCAACGCCGACCCCGACGATCCCTTGGTCCCCTTGCAGTTGGGGCATGCGCTCACCTGGATCGGCGACCGCGCGGGTGCCGTTGCGGCGTACGAGGAAGCGTTGCGGAGGGATCCGTGGGACGGCACCGCCCATGAATGCCTTGAGCGGCTCGAGGTGACACCGGCCGAGCCGCCGCCCACCGGGGCGGGCGATCCGGTCAGCCCGCGCCCCTATGGCTTCGCCGTGCTGCATGAACAGGGCCGCATCTCCCATTCCGACTGGTTCGAGGAGCGGCGGCTGTTCGGGACCCTCTCCGCCGCCCGCGCGAATGCCGACGCCTGTCTGCGGGACACCGGCGACCTGGAACGAGAGTTCCTCGAAGACATGATGAAACTGGAGCTGGAGATACACCGGCCCGGCAGGCCCGTCACCACCTACGACTTGATCGCCCGGGTGCCGGATGCTCCGGATGCCGGTCCGTTCGACATCGACTGGTCGGGCGTCCTCCTTGATGAGCCCCTGGAATCACCGCTGCCCGCCGGGCGCCTTTTGCGGATGGAGGACAGGGCCTGCTTCTACGGGTCACCATCGGCATAAATACGGAGACGAGACCGGACCGAGCCCATAGGGTCCATCCCATGGTGATTGCGACTGTCCGCGAGTGGAGCGACGAGGAGGGGTGGGGCGTGCTCGATTCCCCCGAGACTCCCGGCGGCTGCTTCGGCCACTTCTCCGACATTCAGGTGAGCGGCTTCCGCACGCTGTCGCCCGGCCAGCAGGTGGACCTCACGTGGGAAGCCCCCGGCTTCAAACAGGACGGGTACGACTACCGCGCGGTGAGCATCGTTCCTCGGCTTGCTGGCTCCTGACTCACCCAGGAGCCACCGGCCACGGGCCACGGGCCACGGGCCACGGGCCACGGGCCACGGAATACCGATAAAGCCGGATCGGGTATCAGCGGCGGGTTTCGACCTTCAGGTCGCCGCGGGTCAGTGTGCGACCGAAGTCGCTGGCGAGCAGGTCGTGCGGGATACCGAGTCCGATCGCGCCGGCCTCGTCGAGGCGGGCCAGTTGGGGGGCGGTGAAGTCGACCTCCAGGGCGCCCAGATTGTCCTCCAGCTGCGCGGGGGTGCGGGCACCGATGATCGGGGCCGTCACATCCGGGTTCCGCAGGGTCCAGGCCAGCCCGACCTGGGCGGGTGTGCGGCCCAGCTCCGTGGCGACCTCCTTCACGACATCGGCAATGGCGAGGTTACGTTCGGTGAGCGTGCCCAAGGCGAAGTTGAAGTTCTTGCGGGTGCCGTCGTCGACCGCGGCGTTCGTCGCGGTCAGGTCGTCGCGGCTGTACTTGCCGGTGAGCACCCCGCCGGCCAGCGGTGAGTACGGCGTCACGCCCAACCCCATCTCGCGTGCCATGGGGATCAGGTCACGTTCCCCGGTACGCTCGATCAGGTTGTATTCGATCTGCAGCGCGACCAGCGGCGACCAGCCGCGCAGATCGGCGATCGTCTGCATGCGCGACACCTGCCAGGCCGGGGCGTTGGAGATCGCCACGTACAGGACCTTGCCCTGCCGGACCAGATCGTCCAGGCCGCGCAGGATCTCCTCGACCGGCGTCATGAAATCCCATACGTGCAGGTAGAGCAGATCGATGTAGTCCGTTTTCAGCTGCCGCAGACTGGTTTCCACCGACGCGAACAGGTTCTTTCGGTGGCTGCCCCCGGAATTCGGATCGCCGGGCCGACGCAGCGTCGTGTATTTCGTTGCCAGCACCAGGCTCTCGCGGTTGTCGCGGGCGAATTCGCCCAGCAGGCGCTCGGAGCTGCCATTGGTGTAGGTGATGGCGGTGTCGATGAAGTTGCCGCCGCGCTCGACGTAGAGGTCGAACAGCTTGCGCGCCTCGTCCTGCTCGGCGCCCCAGCCCCACTCGGTGCCGAAGGTCGCCGCGCCCAGCGCCAGCGGTGAGACCCGCAGCCCGGAGCGGCCCAGCAGCCGATAGGTGTCGAGGGTGAGCGACATCGTGTCCTCCTGTGCTTGTGTTCCGTTGCCGAAAACAAGCCTGTGACCGCCGCGAGCCGGGGATAAGGGAAAGAAGTTCCTGGGAATGCCAGTCCTACTCTCGCTGTTGGATCGACCATGACGACCCGCACCGTGGACGCGACACAGGAGCTGGCCGCGTTCCTACGGACCCGGCGCGAACGCCTGAACCCGGACGATTTCGGCCTGCCGTCGCGTCGGCAGTCCCGGCGGACCCCGGGACTGCGCCGCGAAGAGGTCGCCGAACTGGCCGGGGTCAGCATCGACTACATCGTGCGGCTGGAACAGGGCCGCGGGCTGCGGCCCTCGGCGGACGTGGTGGAGGCGCTGTCCCGGGCGCTGCGCCTGGGCCCCGACGAACGCGTCTACCTCTTCGACCTGGCCCAGCAGCGCCGCCCCCGCAACGCCGACAAGCCCGCCACCGCCGCGGTGCCGCCGCTGGCCCGGCTGGTCGCGGACCTCTCGCCGCTGCCGGCCATGCTGATGAACCACCGCTACGACATCCTGGCGTGGAACGGCGAAATGGCGAGGCTGCTCCTGGATTTCGACACCCTCCCGCCGGCGCGGCGCAATGCGATGTGGCTGTGCCTGATGCATCCGCGGATACGCGAGTTCTATGTCGACCGCGAACGCGTCGTACGGGAGGGGATCGCCCATCTGCGTGCCGCGTGGGCCGCGCATCCGGAGGATCAGGCACTGACCGACCTCATCACCGAATTCACCACTCATGACGAGGAATTCGCGCGTTTGTGGGCCGAGCGGGACGTCAAGGTCAACGGCCGCGGGGACAAGGTGATACGGCATCCTGACGTCGGTGAGCTCGCACTGCAATTCGAAGTGCTGATGCCACTTGAAGATCCGGACCAGCGGTTGCTGATCTACCGCGCCGCGGACGATGAGAGCCAGTCGGCATTGGACCGGTTGTGCGCACGGTGATGTCGAACCGTGCATTCGTGCACTGAGTCGAACCGTCGTCCGGCGTCTTTCAGGGGGCGGTCGCGGTGCGGCGGAAGTCGCTCGGATTGACGCCTCGGACCCGTTTGAACGCCGCGCTGAAACCGAACGGGTCGGAGTAGCCCACGGTACGGGCGACATCCGCGACGGTCGCGGCCTCCCGCTCGACCAAGAGGTCCGCCGCGAGCGTCATACGCCAGCGGGTGAGGTAGGTCAGCGGAGGTTCGCCGACCAGGTCGGCGAACCGTTTGGCCAGCGTCGAACGCGACACCCCGGTACGCTCGGCCAGCGCGGCGACCGTCCAGGGTGCCGCCGGTTCGGCGTGCAGCAGGCGCAGCGCATGGCCGACCACCGGATCCCGCTGGGCGGCCCACCAGGCGGGGGGCTCGCCGCCGGGCCGGTCGAACCACTCGCGCAGCGTGCAGACCAGCATCCAGTCCAGCAGCCGGTCGAGGACGACCTGCTGGCCCGGCGTGTCGACTGCGACCTCGGCGGCGAGGTGGTCCAGCACGGGGTCGGCCGTGCCCCCGGCGTCCACGCGCAGCACGACGGGCAACGCGTCCAGCAGTCGGCGGCTGATCTCGCCGCGTACGGGGTAGGCGCCGACGATCAGGGTCGTCGCACCGTTACCGTCCTCATCGGTCTCCCCGCCCTCGTCGTGCCAGCCGCGACGGTGCCTGGTCCCGCCCTGCTCGGGCGTGGCGCAGTGCTCGCCGCAGGCGATCGGTTCGGCCCGGGTGCCGATCTCGTCGACGAAGGTGAACGTCCCAGGGCCGCGTACGACGATCGTCTCGCCGGCGCGGAGCGGCTCGGGCGGACGGTGCTCCGGCACGATCCAGCCCGACCCGGTGAGGACGGTGCACAGGGTCAGCGGCGCGCCGTCCACGAAGTGGAGCGCCCAGGGCGGGGACAGGGTCGAGCTGCCGAACAACGACCCGTGGGCCCGCACCCCGCGGATCAGATCACTGAACGCGTCCACCTCAGTGAGTTTAGACGAATACACAGGTGATCCGGCTCTTCGCCTATGGGGTCGTCCGAGTCGGCCGTGTTCAATCGGCGTCATGAGCAACGACACCACTCTCGTCCTCGGCGCGACCGGCAAGACCGGTCGGCGGGTCGCCGCCCGGTTGCGGCTGGGCGGCACGCCGGTGCGTGCCGTCTCCCGGTCGAGCCGGACCCGGTTCGACTGGTCCGACCCCGGCGGCTGGGACGCGGCCCTGCGGGACATCTCCGCCGCCTATGTGGTGGCCCCGCCCGTGCCGGGCCCGGTGCACGAGTTCGTGGTCCGGGCCGAGGCCGCCGGGGTGCGGCGGCTGGTCCTGCTCTCCGGGCGCGGCGCCGACACCTGGGGCGACTCCACGTTCGGACTGGACATGCGCTCAGCCGAGGACGCCGTGCGCGGCTCGGCGCTGGAGTGGACCGTCCTGCGGCCGTCGAACTTCGCCCAGAACTTCGACGAGGACGTCTTCCACGCCCCGCTGGTCGCCGGGGAGCTGGCGCTCCCGGCCGACGCGGTGCCCGAGCCGTTCATCGACGTCGAGGACGTCGCCGACGCCGCGGCCGCGGTGCTGACCGACCCCGGTCGGCACGCCGGACGGGTCTACGAGCTGACCGGACCGCGTGCGCTCACCTTCGGTGAGGCCGTTGAGCTGATCTCCCGGGCGTCCGGGCGGCCCCTCACCTACCGGCAGGTCTCCCCCGCCGAGTACGCCGCGACGCTGGTCGAGGAGGGCTTGAGCGAGGAGGACGCCCACCACGTCGCCGAGATGTTCGTACTGATGGAACGCGGGCTGCTCGCCGGGACGACTGATGACCTCGCCACCGTGCTGGGACGGGCGCCCCGGACCTTCGAGGACTACGTCGTACGGGCCGCGGCGGCGGGAGCGTGGCGGCGCCCCGACGGCGGTTGACCGAGCCGCCTGACCATCGTCCCCGGAACGCCCGTTCCGCCATTCCCCTCACCTGTCGCACCTATCCGCCATTCCTCTCACCTGTCGCACCTATCGGAAGGGCCGTGATGAGCACCGACGCCAGTTCGCTGACCGCCCAGGACCTCGAGTTCCTGCGACGCCCCCTGCACGGGTTCCTGTCCGTGGCCGTGGGGCCGATCCCGCCACAGCCCCGGCCGGTGTGGTTCGAGGCCACTGCCGAGGGCACGATCCAGCTGTTCACGGCCCCGGACTCGCTCAAGGTACGGCGCCTGCGCCGCGACCCCCGCGCCTCGATCGTCGTCGCAGCCCCCGTGGGTGAGCGCGAGCGCTGGCTGTCGGTCGCCGGCCGCACCACGGTGGAGTCCGACGGAGCACACGAGCTGTGCGCCCGTCTGGCCGCTCGCTACTGGGACCTCGACGACCCGGCCCGCGCCGATGACCTCGCCGGGATCCTGGCCACGGAGCAGGTTCGGCTCGTCATCCACCCGGAGACCGTGAGTCGCTTCACCTTCTGACCTCCGCGACGGCCAAGGTCAAGAAGGGCACAACGCCATGTCAGGGGCCGTGTCAGGAGCCGTGTCAGGGGCGTGACAGTCGGGTGTCAGCCACGGCCGGGACCGTGTTGGGCATGAAGAGTTCGGCAATAGCGGTCTCAGGGCTGCGCAAGGCATTTGGCGACAAAGTCGTGCTCGACGGCATCGACTTCGAGGTCGCCGCGGGATCGGTTTTCTCCATGCTCGGCCCGAACGGGGCGGGCAAGACGACGACCGTGAACGTTCTGACGACATTGATGAAGGCCGACGCCGGGACGGTGCGGGTCGCCGGGCACGACGTGGTGACCGGGATCAAGGAGGTGCGCGCGGTCATCGGCGTGACCGGTCAGTTCGCGGCGGTGGACGAGCTGCTGTCGGGCCGGGAGAACCTGCGGCTGATGGCGGACCTGAAGCGCGTGCGCTCCGGCGGCCAGGTGGTCGGGCGGCTGCTGGAGCGGTTCGACCTGGTGGAGTCGGCGGACAAGATGGCGGCGACCTACTCCGGAGGTATGCGCCGGAAGCTGGACCTGGCGATGACGCTGGTCGGCAACCCGCGGATCATCTTCCTGGACGAGCCGACGACCGGTCTTGACCCGCGCAGCAGGCGCGCGATGTGGGGGATCGTCCGCGAGTTGGTGGCCGACGGCACGACCATCTTCCTCACCACCCAGTACCTCGACGAAGCCGACCAGCTCGCCGACCGGATCGCGGTGCTCGACCAGGGCCGCTTGGTCGCCCAGGGCACCCCCGAGGAGCTCAAGCGCCAGGTCCCCGGCACCCATGTCCGGCTCCGGTTCGCCGGTCTCCGCGAACTCGACGCGGCGGCGGGGGCCCTGCCCGGGTCCACGCGGGACGACCAGGAGCTGACCCTGCGGGTGCCCAGCAGCGGTGACTCGAAGTCGCTGCGGGCCCTGCTGGACAAGCTCGATGAGCAGACGATCACCGCGGAAGAGTTTTCGGTGCACACACCGGACCTCGATGACGTCTTCTTCGCCCTGACCGGTCACGCCACACAGGCCGCGGACACCACGCAGACCACGCACACCACACACGCCACCTCGGAGGCGATCGCGGAATGAGCACTGTCTCGACGTCATTCGGCGACGCGGCGATCATGCTGCGTCGCAACTTCAAGCACACGGTCAGGAATCCGGTCACGGTCTTCCAGGCGGTCCTGTTCCCCGTCGTGATGATGCTGATGTTCGTCTACGTCTTCGGCGGCGCCTTCAAGGTCACGGGCGAGTACGTCGATTACGCCGTACCGGGCCTGACCGTCATGGCCATCACATACGGGTTGGGCCCGACCGCGGCGGCCGTGAACGGCGACATGACGAAGGGCATCAACAACCGGTTCAAGGCCATGGATGTCTCCCACGGCGCCGTGCTGGCCGGTTATGTCGTCTCCACCACGGTGCGCGGTCTGATCGCCGACGCGGTCATCATCGGCGTCGGCTTCGCGATGGGGTTCCGTCCGCACGCGAGCTTCCTCCAGTGGCTCGCCGTGATCGGCCTCATGCTGTTGCTCGCCTTCGCGACCAGCTGGCTCACGGTCGCCATGGGCCTGGCCGCGAAGACCGTGGAGTCGGCGGGCATGGCCACCGTGCCGCTGATCATGCTGCCGTTCCTGAGCAGCGCGTTCGTTCCCGCGGACACGATGGGGGCCGGTGTGCGGCAGTTCGCGGAGTACCAGCCCTTCACCCCGATCATCGAGACGCTGCGCGGGCTGCTGTCGGGCGGCCATCCGTCGACCGGCGACGCGTTCGCGGCCGTCGCCTGGTCCGTCGGGTTCGCGCTCGTCGGGTACGTATGGGCGATCGCCACGTTCAGGAAGCGAGCGTGACCTCGACCAGATGGGACCAGCTGGTGCGCGTCCCGTCCCGAGTCGCCTCGGCGAACTTCGCGTCGCCGAGGCGGCACCGCGCGGCCCGCACGATCCCGGGCCGGTCCGGGGTGGGGCGGGGCCGCCGCCCGCGCACCCCCCCCCGCGCCCCGACCAGCCGCCC
>NZ_JBHYVB010000131.1:0-21297 GCF_042750115.1 Streptomyces sp. NPDC059455 | reverse complement strand
GAGACACCCTCCGGTCGCGCGCGCTACCCCGCCCAGGGCGGGCCCGCGCGGGGGCGCCCCCCCCCCGCTGCCCCCCGGCCCACTGCGGCGGCCCCCCCCCGGCACCGCGCGGCCCGCTCGATCCGGGCCAGGTCCGGGTGGGCGCGGTCCCGCAGCCCGCGCACGCCCGCGCTCGCCCCGAGCAGCCGCGCGGCCTGCTCGTGCTCGTCGCGGCGCAGCGCCAGGTCCGCGACCCCGACGAGCACATGCGAGATCAGCAGCGCGTGTCCCACCTCGGACGCCGCCTCGCAGGCCGCCGCGCGGTGCGCCCGGACCTCGCCGAGGTCGTCGGCGAGGTAGCCGAGCAGGTCATGCGTCGCCGCGCGGATGTCCGCCCGCTCCGCCTCGTCGCCCAGCATGGCCGTCGCGAGGCCGAGTTGCCGGTGCGCCTCCTCGGCGTCGCCGTCCCACCGGGCGAGTTCCGCCCTCGAGAAGGCCAGCTCGGCCAGCGCCTCCGGCCAGGTGACCCGCTCCGCGCACCGCTGCGCCTCGGCGATGGCGGCCGCGCCGGCGTCCTTGTCGCCCAGCAGCCAGTACAGCTGCGCCTGCCGCGACCGCATCCGGATGACGTCCTCGGGGGCACCGACCTCGCTGACGACCGCGATCGCCTGCTCGTAGCGCTCGCACGCACCGGCGAAGTCGCCGCGTACGGCGAGCAGGTTGGCCAGCTCGGTCAGGGCGAGCGAGATCCCGTACCGCTCGCCGAGCGCCCGGAACTCGGTGAGCGCCTCCTCCAGGTAGACCTCCGCGGTCGGGCCGTCCCGCGCGTCCCGGCCACCCTGCCCCTCCCGGTCCTGGCCCTCCTGCCCGATACGGCCGTCCCGCCCGTCCTGCCCCTCGTGGTCCTGCCCCTCCCGCCCGTTACGGCCATCTCGCCCGTCCCGCCCGAACACGATCCGCATCTTGCCCATGTGCCACCGGGCCAGCGCGCGCACCCAGGGGTCCTCGTCGTCCATCAGCGGTGCGAACGCGGTCAGGGCCGCTTCGGGCGCGTGCAGCATGCGTTCCAGCACCGCGATGAACTTCACCCCCGGGTGGCGGTGGCCGCGCCCGCTGAGCCGGTGCGCCTCGTGGATCCACTCCGCGGCCTGGCGCTCGTCGCCCCGCCCGGAGGTCACGAAGTGCACGATCAGCGCGTACACCGTGGCCCGTACGTCGTCGGGCACCTCCCCGGGCGTCCTGGTGGCCGCGGTGATCAGCTCCAGGCCCTCGGTCCTGCGCCCGCCGAGCCACCAGTACCAGCCCGCGCCCGCCGCGAGCCGCATCGCCGCCCACGCCTCGCCCGCCGCGAGCGCGCCGCGCATCGCCGCACCGATGTTGTCGTGCTCGGCCTCGAGCGCGGCCAGCCACTCCACCTGCTCGGCGCGGCGCAGCCACGGCTCGGCGGTCTCGGTGAGCTCGGTGAAGTGGGCGAGATGGGCATGGCGCGCCAGGTCCGACTCCCCCGCCTCCGCGAGCCGGTGCCCGGCGTACTCCTTGATCGTGCCGATCATGCGGTAGCGCGGGGCGCCGCCGCCCTCGGCGACCAGCAGCGACTTCTCGGTCAGCGCGGTGAGCAGCTCCAGCACCTGCTCCTGCTCGACTCCGCCGCCCGCGCAGACCCGTTCGGCGGCCTCCAGGCTCGCCCCGCCCGAGAACACCGAGAGTCTCCGCAGCACCATCCGTTCGGCGTCGGTGAGCAGCTCCCAGCTCCAGTCGACCACCGCGCGCAGCGTCTTGTGCCGCGGCAGCGCGATACGGCTGCCGCTGGTCAGCAGGCGGAACCGGTCGTCGAGCCGGTGGGCGAGCTGGTCGATGGACATGGTGCGCAACCGGGCCGCGGCCAGTTCGATCGCCAGCGGCATCCCGTCCAGTGCCCGGCAGACCCGCACCATCGTCGCCAGCGTGTGGGCGTCCGCCGCGAGGCCCCGGCGCACCGCCCCGGCCCGGTCCCGTAGCAGCTGGACGGCGGGCGAGGACCCGATCTCGGTCGGCCCCGCGTCCCCCTCCGGCAGGGCCAGTGGCTCGACCGGCCACAGCGCCTCCCCGGTGATGCCGAGCGGTTCCCGGCTCGTCGCCAGGATCCGCAGCCGCCGGCACTCCCCGAGCACCCGGTGGGCGAACACCGCCGCGGACTCGATCACGTGCTCGCAGTTGTCCAGGATCAGCAGCGCCTCCCGCTCCCGGACCGCGGCGATGAGCCGGTCGGTCAGCTCCGCGTTCGGCGCCGCGCCGAGCAGGGCGTCCCGCAGGCCCAGCCCGGCGAGCGCCGGCTGCGCCACATGGCCGTCCGCGCCGATGGCGGCGAGCTCCACCAGCCAGGCCCCGTCCGGCAGTTCACCGAGCAGCGTGCGCGCGGTCTCCGTGGCCAGCCTGGTCTTTCCCGCTCCGCCCGGCCCGATCACGGTGGTGAGCCGGTGTTCGGCGATGAGCCCGCGAACCGCGGCGACATCGGCGGCCCTGCCGACGAAGCTGGTCAGCTCGGCGCGCAGATTGTTCTTACGGTTCGCTTCCCCTCGCCCCGGCTCGCCACGCCCCAGCTCGCCCCGCAACAGCGCGACATGCAGCGCGGACAGCTCCGGCGAGGGGTCGGCGCCCAGCGCGTCGGCCAGCGCCTCCCGCGCGCGCTGGTACGCCCGCAGCGCCTCGCTGTCCCGACCGGCCGCGACGAGGGCCCGCATCAGCGCCCCGACGAGCCGTTCCCGCACCGGGTGCGCGGCCACCAGGTCGGTCAGCTCCGCCACCAGCTCCGCACCCCGCCCGAGGGTGACCTCCGCCTCGGCCCGCTCCTCCGTGGCGGTCAGCCGCAACCCCTCGAGCCGTACGACCGCGGCCTCGAACGCGGCGCTGTCCCGCAGACCGACGTCCTGCATGGCCGCACCGCGCCACAGCCCGAGGCCCTCGCGCAACAGCCGCGCCCGCCGGGCACCGTCCTCGGAACGGGCCTGACCCGCGACGACGAGCCGTTCGAAGCGCACGGCATCCACGGCATCGGGCTCCACCAGCAATCGATAGCCGTCCGTCTGCCCCTCGATCACCCCGCGCGGCAGCGCCTTCCGCAGCCGGGAGACCAACCGCTGCAGGGCGTTCGCCGCGTCGGCGGGCGGCTGCTCCCCCCAGATCCAGTCGACGAGCGACGCCTTCGGGACCACCTGCCCCGGCCTGAGGGCAAGGGCGACCAGCAGTCCGCGCAACCGCGCCCCCGGCACGTCGGCCGAGCCGCCGTCGTCCGTGCGAACCTCGAGTGGCCCCAGCATCCCGATCTGCACCCGCTGATTTTGCCACGGGTGTTCGGCAGGCATCTTGGGCCGCCGATGGCCGAAGAGCGAGGATCAGCGACGCACTTCCTGGGGGCGGTCATCCCCCGGGGTTGCCATGCGGGAGGTCGAGGATGATGTCGGCGGCGCGGGCGATGACCGGGGCGCGGGTGGTGCCGGGGTGGTCGGCGGCGAGGAAGTGGCTGCCGATGGCCATGCAGAAGGCGAGCAGGGCGCGCGCCTCGACCTCGTCAGGGTCGTCGCAGAAGGTACCGATCGCGTCACGCGCCAGCTGAATGCGCTGGTTGTCCACGCGGCGCAGGCGCTCGGCGACGGCGCCATCGCGGCGGGCCCAGTCGCGGACGGCCAGATCGATGGGCAGCAGCCGGTCGCTGGAGAAGGTAAGCCGCCCGGCCAGGCGGACCTTGTCCCGCGCGTCGCCGCCCTGCCGCTCGACCTGGTCGATCACGTCGTCGACACTCTCGCGCTCCCAGGTGTCCAGCATCTCGGCCAGCAGTGCCTCGCGGTCGGCGAAGTACCCGTAGAAGCCGCCCTTGGTCACCCCCAGCGTCTTGGCGAGCGCCTCGACCCGCACCGCGTCCACGCCGCCCGCGGCCAGCGCCCGCAGTCCCTCCTCCACCCACTTCTCGCGCGGTGTGCGCAATGCGCCCATCTGTGGCCCACCTCACCCTGTCAGACCTGTTGTACGGAGCCGTACAACAGACCTGGCCTCGTGTTGTACGGCACCGTATAACCCGAACCGTATGAACGGTATAACTCGAGAAGGGACACCGTCATGTCATTCGGTTTCGTTGCCTTCCACTACCCGGCCCCCGAGCACCGCGAAGAGTTCGTCGCCGAGTGCCACAAGGTCGCCGAGGCGATGCGACAGCAGCCGGGCTTCGTGTCCGTCGGGGTCTGGGTCACCCCGGACGGCGTCGCCGTCGTCACCACCGGCGCGTTCGAGTCCGAGGACGCCTTCCGGGCGACGGCCGGCCTCGCCCGCGAGATGGGCGCGACGCCCGACGGCCTGAGCGACCTGGAGGTCAGGCCCCGCGAGGTCCACTTCCTCGTATCGCGGTAAGCACATGGGAGGATCGGGCCATGTCCTCACCACCGCCTTTCGGGGAGAAGCTGCGGGCCGAACTGGGTTCGCCCCGCCGGGCTCGCGGGCTGGACAGCAGCCCGCGATCGCGGGTGTGGCGGGCCGAGCTGTCCGGCACACCGGTAGTGGTCAAACAGCTCATCGAGGGCCCGGAGGCCGCCGGGAGATACGCCCGCGAGGTGACCGCGTTACGGCTCGCGTCCCGGGTCGACCCGCCCGTCGCGCCACGGCTCCTCGGCACCGACCCCGACGAACGGGTGCTGGTCCTGGAGGACTTGGGCGATCAACCGCCGGCCGACGACTGGGTGATCGGCTACGCCGAGGCGCTGGCCCGACTCCACGCGGCCACCGGTCCCGACGACATCGGCCTTCTCCCCGCCTGGTCCGGCCCCACAAGAGAGGACATCGACTCCTTCCTCGGGTTCGCCCAGACGCTCGGCCGCACGGTGCCGACCGCGGTGCCGACCGCGGTGCGGACCGAACTGGACGCCACGGTGCGGACCGAACTGGACGACCTCGTGAACCGCCTGGCCCACGCACCCGGGCACGCCCTGCTGCACGGCGATCCCTGCCCCGGCAACGACATCCACACCGGCAGCGGGGTCAGGTTCATCGACTTCGAACAGGCCGCGCTCGGCAATGGGCTCATGGAACTCGCCTACCTTCGCATCGGCTTCCCGACCTGCTGGTGCGCCACAGCCCCGGCCCAGCCGCTGCTGGCCGCGGCGGAGGCCGCGTACCGCACGGCCTGGCGCCAGGCGACAGGCGCCGATGTCCAGGACGATCTCACCGACGCGTGCGCGGGCTGGCTGCTCCGAGGCGACGCGCTCGTCGAGCGGGCTCACCGGGGAACCGCCGACCACCTGTCCAAGCTCCCCCACGGGGACTGGCGGTGGGGCACGGCGACGGCCCGCCAGCGGCTCGTCCACCGTCTCGGGATCGTCGGCGAGATGACCACGAGCGGCAGCGAGCTCGAACATCTGGGCCGACTGGCGATGGCCATGCGCGGCGCGATGCTCACCCGCTGGCCCGCGCTTGAGCCACTACCCTCGCGGCGGCCCTAGACGCCTTCGTCGATCCGGTCGGTCCGGTGAGTGGGAGGACGGCCGTACGGCGTTTGCGCGGGCGTACGACCGAGGCCCGAGGTATGCAGGGGCAGCCTCGGGAGACGGGCTGTCTTCAGACGACAGCGGTCCCCAGGGGCGGGCCCCGAGAGGTGATCGCGTGGACGAGGAGGAGACGCGGCGCGTGATCCGACGAGCGTCGGCGCACACCAAGGCGCGGCGGTCCGGAGGAAGGGGCAGAGGGAGCAGCAGCCGCGGGTGGCCTGCCGGGCGGTCTCGCCTTCGCGTGGCCCAAGGTGGGGCTGCACGAGATTCCCGAACACGTCGGTCAGCTCTGCGGGGAGCGTGTCCTGTGCGTCAGGCGCGCCCGCAGGGCCTGGTCACAGGCATCTCGTCAGCGGCCTATCCAACCGGATGCCGGTAACCGAAAGGCAGCAGGAAACCCGGACCGAGAACTGGTTCCTCCGTCAGCTGCAATCCGCCGGGGACAGAGCCCAGCGCCGACAGTAAGTTCTTTCTGCTCTTTCTGCCGAGGTCCTACGGAAAGGTGATATTCACCGGACACCCATCCGAAGGGCGCCGTCCATACGGACGGTCTCGCCGTTGAGGTAGTCGTGCTCGGCGATCACGGCGACCAGAAGCGCGTACTCGCTGGGCTGAGCGAGGCGTTGGGGGAAGGGCACGCTCCCCGCGAGGCTGGCTCGTACCTCGTCGTCAAAGCCAGCCATCATGGGGGTGTCCACGATGCCGGGGGCGATGGTGACCACGCGGATGCCGTGCCGGGCCAAGTCGCGGGCCGCGGTGACGGTCATGCCTGCGACGCCGGCTTTAGAAGCGGAGTAGGCGATCTGGCCGACCTGTCCTTCGAACGCGGCGATTGACGCGGTGTTGACAATGACCCCGCGCTGGCCGTTTCTGTCCGGCTCGTACCGAGCGATCGTCTCGGCTGCCAGGCGCAGAACGTTGAAGGTCCCCAGGAGGTTGACCTTGAGCACGGTGTGGAAGAGGTCAAGGTTGTGCGGGCCGCCGCGGCCCAGTATGCGAGCCGACGGAGCGATTCCGGCGCAATTGACAGCGAGTCGCAGTTCCGCGCCGTCGGTCTCGATGCGTGCCAGCGCCCGTCGGACCGGTTCCTCCTCGGTGACATCGGCGGCCAGCAGGGTGATGCCGTCCGGCTGCGGGCCGGCCGCGGTCACAGCCTTCTCGAGATCCAAGCCGTAGACGGCGGCACCGCGCGCGGCCAAGGCGGCGGCGGTCGCGGCGCCCAGACCCGAGGCCGCGCCGGTGACGAGCGCCGCGGTTCCGGAAAGGTCCATGGTTCTCCCTTGCGAAGGCCGTGAGGCTGCGGGATGAGGTGTTGACGGGGCGTTCGGGTGTCAGCGGGCGAGACAGCGGCTGATGACCAGTCGCTGGATCTGATTCGTGCCCTCGAAGATCTGCATGATCTTTGCCTCACGCATGTATCGCTCGACAGGGAAGTCGCGGGTGTAGCCGTAGCCGCCCAGTACTTGGACGGCGTCGGTGGTGACCTTCATCGCTGCGTCTGTGGCCACCAGTTTCGCGACGCTGGCCTGGCGGCTGAAGGGGCGTCCCAGGTCGTGCCGACGCGCAGCGTCCACATAGGTGGCGCGGGCGGAGTCCACCGCGGCGGCCATGTCGGCGAGAAGGAAGCCCAGACCTTGGTGATCGACGATCTTGCGGCCGAAGGTGGTGCGCTCGTTGGCGTAGGCGACGGCCGTGTCCAGGGCTGCCTGGGCGAGCCCAGTGGCGCAGGCGGCGATGCCCAGTCGCCCGCTGTCCAGGGCGCTGAACGCGATCTCAAGGCCCTGTCCCTCGTCGCCGATCAGTCGGTCGGAATCAATGACCGCACCGTCCCACATCGCTGAGGTGGTCGGGATGGCATTCAGGCCCATCTTGCGTTCGGGCCGGCCGAAGGTGAGGCCCTCTGCCGCACCTGGTGCGAGGAAGCAGGAGATGCCGCGGGTACCCGGCGCCGTTCGGGCGAAGAGGGCGTAGAAGTCGGCCTTGCCGCCGTGGGTGATCCACGCCTTGGTCCCGCTGATGCGGTATCCGTCTTCGACGCGTTCGGCCTTGCAGGTCAGGGCTGCCGCGTCTGAGCCGGCCTGGGGCTCGGACAGGCTGTAGCCGCCGAGGAATTCGCCGGCCAACATGCGGGGCAGCCAGCGTTCTTGCTGTGCCGAGGTGCCGAAGGCGTGCAAGGGGTAGCAGGCCAAAGTGTGCACGCTGGTGGCCACTGCGACGGCGGCCCACTGGGTCGCCAGTTCTTCCAGAACCTGGAGGTATACCTCGTACGGCTGGCCTCCGCCGCCGTGCTCCTCCGGGTACGGCAGGCCCAGAAGTCCAGCCCGGCCGAGCAGCGCGAACAGCCCGTCCGGGTAGCGCTCGTCCACCTCGTGCTCCTCGACCCGTTTGCCGAGTTCCTTCTCGGCGAGTTCGCGGGTCAGGTCGATCAGATCCTCGGCCTCCTGCGTGGGAAGCATGCGGTCGACGGCCATCACAGCTCCAAGCGGTACTTAAAGCGGTACGTCAGTACCGCTCAAGGTAGCGCTTAACGGTCGTGGTGTCACCTCTGGGATACTCACCGGATGATCAAGGCCACCCCACCAACCGGCCCGAAGCTCACAGGCCGGGGTTCCGCCCGGCGCTCCGAGCTGTTCGAGGAGCTCGTGGCGCTGCTGACCGAGGAAGGTTTCGCCCGCTTCACTCTGGACGAGGTGGCGGCACGTCTTCGCTGCTCCAAGCGCACCCTGTACGGGTTGGCCGACAGTAAGGAGCAGCTGGTCCGCGCCGCGGTAGTGCACTTCTTCCGGGGAGCCACCGAGCGCGTCGAGGCCGCCGTGGCCGCCGAGAGCGATCCCGCGGCCCGGCTGGCGGCGTATCTCCACTCCGTGGCGGCCGAGCTCGGCCCGCTGTCTCCTCAGTTCTTCGAAGATGTGGCCGTTTTCGAGCCTGCCGCGGAGATCTATGAGCGCAACACACGCGCGGCCGCCCGCCGTGTGGAACAGCTGATCGACGAGGGCGTCACAGCGGGTGTGTTCCGCGATGTGCACGTGGCGTTCGCCGCCGACGTCATCACCGCGGTGATGGTGCGGATCCAACAGCGCCAGGTAGCCGCAGCCACCGGCCTCGGCGATGCCGATGCCTACGCTCAGCTCTCAGAGCTCCTGATGCGCGGTTTGGCCCGCTAGTTGCACTGACCTGGAGGGTTGCCGAGCGGAGGAAGAGTGTGCGGGCTTCGGCTCGCCCGGTATTGCCGGTGCAGGGCCGGGCGTCGGGCCCGTTCCCCGAGCCGCTGCACACCCAACCTCATGCTGGACCAAGCCCTCGACGATACGTCGCTTCAGGGAAGTCGTCAGTGTGTTGAGGCGATCTCGGCGGCGGGTGAGCGATTGACGTTATTCGCGGACCTGAGCGTTCACTGTGGGGTGCGCGTCATCGCCTTCCGCGTCCAGGCTCGCGAGCAGGCGCAGCCCGTCCTCGGCGGGGCTGCCGGGGGCCGCGGAGAGCACAAGCAGCTCCATGCCTGATTCGTCCGTTAGCGCGAAGTTCTCCTGGTGCAGTTCCAGCAGTCCGACCAGCGGGTGCCGGTACGTCTTGCGTCCGTGTGTGCGGGCGCGCACGTCCGCGCGGGCCCAGAGGCGGCGGAAGCGTTCGCTGCCCATCGCCAACTCGCCGATGAGCGAGGCCAGGCGGGGGTCCTCGGGATATTTGCCGGCAGCCAGGCGCAGGTGCCCGACCACATCGAGGGTGCATTTCTCCCAGTCCACGTAAAGGCCGCGTTCGGTCTCCTCGAGGAAGATGTGCCGGGCGATGTTCAGACCCGGCGTCGACCGGCCGTAGAGGAGCCCGGCGAGGCGGTTCTCGGCGAGCCCGTCCAGGCGGTGGTTCATGATCATCGCGGGTGCGTCGGCGACCAGGGCGAGGACGCGCAGCAGCTCCGGCCGGACTCGCCCGCTGGGCGCCTTGGGGCAGCGGCGGCGCTGCCGGGAGAGCCGGTAAAGGTGCCCGCGTTCGGTCTCGTCGAGGCCGAGGACGCGGGCGAGCGCGTCGAGGACCTGCTCGGATGGCTGGGTCGCGCGGCCCTGCTCCAGGCGTACGTAGTAGTCGACGCTGACTCCGGACAGGTGAGCGACCTCTTCACGGCGCAGCCCCTCGACCCGGCGGCGGCTGTCGGTGGTGATGCCGATGCCAGCCGGGTCGACCCGGGAGCGCCGGGTCCGCAGGAAGCCCGCGAGATCGTCCATGCTCCCAGTATGGCGCGTTGCTGTCCGGGAGGGTGGTCCTGCCATTACCAGGAAGTCCCGTCCGATGGAAGAAGTGTCCCTGGATGCCGGGCGCCACAGCGCCCATGATCGGACACAGCCGATCCGAAGGAGTTTCGATGAAGACGCTGATCGTCTACGCCCACCCGGAGCCGAGGTCGCTCAACAGCTCGCTGAAGGACCACGCGGTATCCACACTGGAGACCGCCGGACATGAGGTACGGGTCAGCGATCTGTACGCGATGAACTGGAAGGCGGTCGTGGACGCCGCGGACTTCGGCCCCAGCGCATCACATCCGCTGAACGTCGCCCACGACTCCGGCCGGGCCTTCGAGGCCGGGACGCTCGCCCCGGACATCCTCGCCGAGCAGGAGAAAGTGCTGTGGGCCGACACGATCATCATGCAGTTCCCGATGTGGTGGTACACGATGCCCGCCATTCTCAAAGGCTGGGTGGAAAGGGTGTTCACCTTCAACTTTGCGTACGGCGTCGGCGAACACAGCGACGCCAGGTTCGGCGATCGCTTCGGAGAAGGCACCCTCGTGGGCAGGAAGGCTTTGCTGTCGGTGACCATCGGCGCCCCGGAACCGCATTACGCCCCTCGCGGGATCCAGGGCCCCATCGATGATCTGCTGTTCCCGATCCAGCACGGCATCCTCTGGTATCCGGGCATCCAGGTGCTGCCGCCGTTTTTGGTGTTCGGTACCGCCCGGATGACCAGCGAGGACTATCCGGACATCGCCAAGGCATGGGAGCAGCGCTTGCTCACCCTGGAGTCGACCGAGCCGATCCCGTTCCGGCCGCAGAACTTCGGCGATTACGAGATGCCCTCGCTGCATCTGAAGGAGGGGCTGGAGCCCACGGGCCGCACGGGTTTCGGGCTGCACGTGCGCGGCTGACCGCCGACGGTGGGCGGGACGGGCTGGGGCATGAACCCGAGGATCAGCCCGAGGGTCGCGGCAACGGTGAGGGCGAGGGCCACCAGCCAGGGTGTACGGGCGGATTCCCCGGGCGCGCGGTGCCCGCCGGCGCGGAAGAGGACGGCGGCAAAGCGTACGCAGTAGACGAGACCGATAACCGCGCTGAGGGCCACGATGATCGCCGGCCAGAGTGCGTCGCCGTCGAGGAGCGAGTCGATGACGGTGACCTTCGCGAACCCTCTGGCGAGCCCGGCCAGGGCAGAAGGCGCCAGCAATCAGCGGCGGGCGAGGCCGGCGTAGTCGCCGATGACCTCCAGACCCTACACATGGCCTTGATCAACCCGATCAAGAAGGTGGAGTCCGCCTGAGATTCGGGAAGTCCGTGTCCCACCACTCCTGCTTCGATGACCTCGGGCTCTCAGCGATCTCGAGCTCGCGCATCCGGAGCTCGACTCGCCGGATCTTCCCCGAGATCGTCTTTGGCAGCTCGATGAACTCGATCCGGCGGACCCGCTGGTACGGGGCGAGGTGTTCCCTGGCGTAGCGCAGGATGGAGAGCGCCGTATCGTCGCTCGCTTCATGGCCCGGGGCGAGCGCGATGTACGCCTTCGGGACTGCGAGGCGAACAGAATCCGGAGCCGGCACGACCGCCGCCTCCAGGACCGCGGGGTGCTCGACGAGGACTGATTCGACCTCGAACGGGCTGATCTTGTAGTCCGATGCTTTGAAGACGTCGTCCGTGCGGCCGACGAACGTGATGTAGCCGCGTTCGTCGACGGTCGCGACATCGCCGGTGTGATAGAGCCCGCCGTGCGTGGCCTCGGCATTGCGCGCTTCGTCGTCCAGGTATCCGCGCATGAAGTTCACCGGGTGCTGAGCCAGGTCGAGGCAGATCTCGCCTTCCCCGGTACCCGCCACCCGAGTCCCGGTGGCGGGGTCGACAAGCACCACTGGCACGCCCGGGAGAGGCCGGCCCATGGAGCCGATCTTGATCGGAATGCCCGGCGGGTTTCCGATCTGCGCCGTCGTCTCGGTCTGGCCATAGCCGTCCCGGATCTCCAGGCCCCAGTGCTTGCGCACCTGATCGATCACTTCGGGGTTGAGGGGCTCTCCGGCCCCGAGCACTTCCCTGAGCGAGCCGCGGCCTCCCGAGAGGTCCGCGTTGATGAGCATCCGCCAGACAGTCGGAGGCGCGCAGAAAGTCGTCACGCCGTGCATCCGGATCTGCTCGAGCAGCGCCTTGGCATCGAATCGGGCGTAGTTGTAGACGAAGACGGTCGCCTCTGCGATCCACGGCGTGAAGAAGCTCGACCAAGCATGCTTCGCCCATCCCGGCGACGAGATGTTCAGATGCACATCGCCAGGGCGCAGACCGAAGTAGTACAGCGTCGAAAGGTGCCCCACCGGATACGAGACCTGCGTGTGCTCAACGAGTTTCGGCCGCGAGGTGGTGCCCGAGGTGAAGTACAGCAGCAGCCGATCGGCCGGGTCCGTCTCCGGATGCGGTACCCGCACATCGTCGGGCAATCGGTACGCATCGGCCAGCGGACGCCAGCCCTGGACCTCGCGCACACTGATCTTGATGTAGTCGCCGGGAGCGTCGTCGAACTTCGCCGTGTCCGAGGGGTCGCAGATCACGAACTTCACATCCGCGCGGGCGATGCGATCGGCGAGCTCCGCGCCGGGGACGGCCGCCGCCGTGGGCATCACGACGGCGCCCAGCTTCATGAGGCCGAGCATGCAGTCCCACAACTCGACCTGGTTCCCCAGCATGAGGACGACCGAGTCCCCCTTCTGCACGCCTTGCCGCATGAGCCAGGCCGCCACCTGATTCGATCGACGGAAGATTTCCTCGAAGCTCAGGCTTGAAGACGAGCCGTCTTCCTCGACGATCACGAGGGCGGATCGATGGTTGCCCTCGGCGATCGCGTCGAACCAGTCGACGGCCCAGTTGAAGGAGCCTTCGAACTCAGGCCAACGGAAGTCCTCGAGGGCACGCTCGTAGTCCCCCCTCAGTGAAAGGACCTGATCTCGGGCGTCGCGGAACACCTGAGTGGCGGCAGTGGTCATAGGAGTTCCTTCCTTGAACTCGATTCGGCTGTGACTCGCAACGTCGTCTCCGCAGTCGGTAGCAGACCGTCAGGCGACCTCTTGAGCGAGCCAGCCGGTGATCAGGGCGATCGTGTCGTCCCACTTGGTGACCACACAGTGCGTTTCGGCTTCCGCCATCACCACCAGCGTGTCGCGGCGCCCCGAGAAGACGAGACTGTCCTCGACCGGCACCAGCGCATCGGCGGTTCCGTTGATGACGAGCATCTTGCAGTTGTCATCCCTGTCGAGCAGTGGCCGCAGCGAGTGGGGTCCGACCTGTCGTTGCATCTCCTCCGGGGTGGGCTCCTGGTCGAACCCGAAGAGGTTCCCGATGATTCCGACCGCCCCCTCAGCCCAGGTCCTGCCCGGTGCGAACGCCGCCTCGACGGGACCCCCGCAATTGACCGCCGCGTCCACCAACCCGGACAGCCCGGAATAGGCCGAGAAGTAGCCGCCCATCGACAGCCCGAAATGCACGACGCGTCCGTTGCCGAGAGACCGGCAGAAGCTGACCAGGCCATCGATGACCTCCCGGCTCTCGGGAATCATGGCGATCTCGGATTCGCCGGTGCCCGGGATGTCGAATGCGACGACGCGGGCCTTGGTTCCCTGGGCGAAGCTCATGAACATGTGGTGGACGTCGATCTTGTGACCGTCCGCGCCCCCACTGGCGAGAATCACGGGAGCATCGAGCGGAAGTCCCGGCGTCGAGAAGATGTGCACCGCCACGCGAGTGGTTGACCCCTGGTACGGGATGTCGAGCACGCGGCGTTCGAAGTCCACCGGGAAGGAGGGCGCCGCGAGGAGGTACTGCTCGATCTGGTGCCGCAACGCGGTCCGCCTGGCATCGTCTGCGAGCACGGGGAACTTGGCATAGCCGTAGGCCAGGGCCGCGAGGGTCGGGTTGCCGTCATCCGCGTACCGCGCGCCGAGCTTCGACCATTCATGGACCCAGCCGCCGGGCCCGTCCAGCCACATGTCCGTGACGGCCGAACGCACCTCGTCGACGTCCCGAGCCGGCAGTCCGAAATTCACCATCTGCGTGTATCGCGCGGGGAAGATAACCTCCGGCGACACCGACCATGTGTAAGGCATGTGCTCTCCTCGTTGAGAACTGACTGATTAACGCGAGTTGACTTGCGTTAAGATGGGACGGTGGCGTTCATCGCGCGCAAGTGCGCGCGCCGATCAGGAACACCCGAACCCCCGCGCCGACAATTGGCGGGGCGACCCGGAGCTGGACAACGGCGTGGCGAACGGCACTGCTCCGATCGGTCACGGTGGCCGACAGCCATGGCTTCCGATCGCCTCTCAGTCGGCCAGAAGGACGATCTTGCCGTAGGCGCGACCGCTCTCCAGGTGCCGGTGGGCGGCGGCGGCATCCGAGAGGGCGAAGGCCGAGTCGACAGTCGGCGCGCCGAGGCGACCTTCCGCGACCAGGCGGAAGAGACCCCGGAAGTCCGCAGGACTCCCAATGGTCGTTCCGAGCAGCGAGTACTGGCCGAAGTAGAAGGGGCGCGCGGTGAGCGTCGCCTGCTCGGCCTGCGAGGCGCCGAGCACCACCAGACGTCCGCCGGGACGAAGCGCACGCAGGGACTCCCCCCATGTGCCGACGCTGTCGAGGACGACGTCGTAGCCATCGCCCCCAGGGCTCATCGCCCGAGCTTGGTCGATCCAGCCCTCGTCCGTGTAGCGCACCCCGGCGACGGCGCCGTGAGTCCGCGCGACCGCGATCTTCTCATCGCTGGATGACGTGACGAAGGGGAGAGCGCCGATGGCCTTCGCGATCGCCGTGGCACCAGGGGCGAGACCTCCGCCTGCGCCGAGAATCAGCACGGATTCGCCCGCCGTCAGCTCCGCTCGCGTCACGAGCGCCCGGAAGGCGGTGGCGCCGACCAGTGACAGGGCCGCCGCCTCCGCCCATGAGAATCCAGCGGGCCGGGGGGCAAGGCACTCATCCGGTACCGAGACGAACTGGGCGTAGGTGCCGTGACGGGCGTCTCCGAGGAGCTCCCACTCCGGTGCGGGGGCGGCCTCTCGGGCACCCCAGAACAGCGCGGGCAGGATGACGACCGGCTCGCCGTCTGGCGTTGTGCCTGCGCCGTCCGCGCCGGGTACGTGCGGGAGGGGCGAGGCGTACAGGCCGCGCCGGACGAGCACGTCGTGCCAGTTCAGCGCGGCGGTATGAAGTCGCACGGTGGTCCAGCCGGGCCGGCTCGGCGGGTCCGGGACCCGCCCGGGACGAAGAACTTCGGCGTCGCCGAACTGCTCGATCACGATGGCGTCCATCAACGCTCCCTGTCGAGGAAGGCGGCAATCGCCTTCCGACTCTGCTCGGACGGGTTGCGTCCTGGCGGGCGGGTCGCGCCCGGCTCGCCCATCGATTCCGCGCACCTCATGGCGCTTGCGCCGTCGGTCCAGGTCGCGAAGGGGCCCTGTTCGCCGGGCCGGAGGCAAGAGCGGCTCATTGCCGGGTCGTGCGGCTCAGCGGGATCAGCTCTTCCGCGGCGGTCACCTTCGCCCGGATGGACCCGAGCTGGGCGACCGTCAACTCGACGACATCGTCTTCGACCAGGTACGGATAGCGCTCGGACCCGTGCACCCGTGCCAGTTCGATGATGCATCCTGTCCCGACCGTTCCAGCACCGATGACATCGCCCGCCACAAGGGTCGTGCCGCGCGACGCATAGGCGATGAGATCGGCGAACGACCAGTAGATCGACGACCAGTTGCCGCTGCTGTACTGCTTCCCGTTCACGCTCGCGCTCATCGGCAGGTCGAAGCCCCTGGCGACCGCGAAGGGCGCCAGTTCGTCCTTCGACACCAGATAGGGGCCGAGGCTGGTCGCCGTGTCCTTCCCCTTCGCGGGTCCGATCTGAAAGCTCATCTCAGCCTCTTGGACGTCCCGGGCGCTCCAGTCCGACAGGATGGTGTAGCCGGCGATGTGGTTCTCGGCCTTGTCGGGGCTGATGTTGCTCCCGGGCCGGCCGATCACCGCGGCGACCTCGAGCTCGTAGTCGAAGTCCGAGCTGCCGGGCGCTATACGGACGTCGTCGTTCGGTCCCTGTATCGCGGCGGGGTTGCTGAAGTAGAAAACCGGTTGCTGGTAGTACAGCGGGTGCGTCCGGACGCCGAGCGCTGCCATCGAGGTCACGTAGTGGTTCTCGAACGCCATGAAGTCCCGCACCGAGGGCGGTCGGGGGATCGGCGCCAGCAGACGGACGTCGTCGAGCTCGGCGACGTGGAACGGCTCCCGTATGGCCCGTTCGGCCGCAGCAGCCTGGCCGTCGTCGCCGCCGGCGATCACGTCGATGAGTGTCTCCGTGGGCGGGAGCGCATAGATCGCCCCGCCCCGGACGAGGCCCACCAGGGGTGACGCGGAACCTGAGTTCTGAAAGGTTGCCCAGCGCATGGTCGACTACCTGCCTGCCATCTCGGACCAGTGCACCAGCGGCAGCCCCGCGACCGGCGACTGGAAGTGCGGCAGGCGCGTCTGCCGCAGGCTGCCGACGTAGACATCCCGCAGGCCGGGGCCGCCAAAGGTGACCGATGCGCACCAGGTCGCCACTGGACCGCCCATCGAGAGCATGAGATCCATGTCGACCGTGCCCGCGCGGAAGCGGCGATCGAACCGCTCGATCTCCTCCTGAGTCGAGTCCTCGAAGAGGATGCGCACGTCGCGTTCGGGTGTGATCGCGAAGATCCCATCGGTGAAGATGTAGGTCCCCCAGAGGTTGCCGAAACTGTCGAACGCGATCCCATCGATGAATCGACCGTGATCCTGAGGCCCATAGACCTCGCGACCGGCGAGGCTTCCGTCCTCTTGGATGCGGAACCTCAGGATGTTCCGCCCACAGGTCTGGGCGACGTAGATGTACTCCTCCGCGGCGTCGAGCTTGCACTCGTTGGCGAACCGCAGGCCATCCGCGACGACACGGAGCTTTCCATCCGCATAGAGCAGGAGCTGCCCGTCTTCGACCTCCGGCGTCATCTGGCGCCGCCAGTCATGCGCCTTCGTCGATACGGTGACCCACACGCGGTCCTGGCTGTCCCGGCAGACGAAGTTCACCTTGCCGATCGGACCGCCATCGAGCGTCTCGAAGATCGGCGTGGTGCGACCATCGCGCATCATGTGCTCCAGCCGATCCGTGCCGAAGTTGGAGACGAGGAAATCACCCTCTCGGTCGAACGCGAGGCCATTGGGCAGGGTGCCGTCGACCAGCCGTGAGCCGACGTTGTCTGACGTGAGGCCGGCGAGCGCGGCGGATTGCGTGATCAGCCGCTGCGTGCCGTCAGCCGCGATCCGCATCACTCCTCCCCGTGCATCCGCGGACCACAGCGTGCCGTCCGGCTCCGCGAGGATGCACTCGGGCCGCTGCAGATCCGTGCCTACGTAGTCGAAGTCGTCCCGGGTGATCGAGAAGCCGTCCAGCGGGTTCGTCAGGTCAGCCAAAGTAGTACCCTCCATTGATGTCCAGGTGCGCCCCGGTGATGTAGGCCGCCTGTTCCGAGGCCAGCATGGTGACCATTGCGGCGAGTTCCTCTCGTTGGCCGAGGCGTCGCATCGCCGCCTGCCGAGCCACATTGCCGGTGTTCCGCGTGTCGTGATTGCCCAGCAGCATCGGGGTCTCGATCATGCCCGGATTGACACAGTTGACCGTGATCCCCGACGGACCGGCAGTGAGGGCCATCGACCGCGCCATACCGCCCAGGGCGGCCTTGGACGCCGCGTAGTCGGCTCCTGCCCCGAAGCCGCCCATCTGCCCGGATACCGAGCCGATCAGTATCACGCGGCCCCAGCCCTTCTTCGCCATGGAGCGAATCGCCGCCTGGGCGGCGAGAAACGATCCGCGCAGATTCACGTTCAGGGTGCGGTCCCAGTCAGCCGGCGTGATCTCGCTCGCACCCACCCCCTCCTCAGCAGCGAAGACGCCGCCGCGAGCGTTGCCGAAGATCCCTCCGGCGCAGACGAGGACGTCGATCCCGCCGAAACGCGCCACGGTGTGGGCCACCGCGCCGGCGGGGCCATCCGGGTCGGCGAGGTCGGCGATGACAGAGCTGAAGCGATCAGGATTCCGGGCCTCCAGACGCTGAATACCGTCCTCGGTGATGTCCGTGCCGACGACGCGACAGCCCTCATCGGCGAGCGCCAGCGCGCAAGCCTGACCGATGCCGCTCGATGCTCCGGTGACCAGCGCCACGCGATCGGAGAGTCCTAGGTCCACGCGTCTTTCTCCTCTTCGAGAACCCCACTTTAACGCAGGTCGACTTGCGTTAGAGAGTACGGAGACCCCCGGTGAGCCGCAAGAGCCCGAGGCAGCCGGGTATCCTCAAGCCGTGACGGAAGCAAACGTTCGACGCCGAGTGAATGGCCGCTCCGCGCGAGTTCGCCGATCGGTGATCGAGTCCACGCTCGGGCTCCTCCGCGAAGGAGGGATCGATCAGGTCACCGTCGCCGAGGTGGCGTCGCGGGCAGGCGTGCACGAGACGTCCATCTACCGGCGGTGGGGAAGCCGCGAGCGGCTCCTGATCGAGGCCATTCTCGACCTGAGTGAAACCGATCTCTCGGTTCCCGACTCCGGCTCGCTGCGCGAGGACCTGACCATCCTGGCAGCTGAATTGTGCCGCTACATGTCCACGCCTTTGGGGCTGGCCGTCGCGCAACTGCTGTCATGGCCCGCCAAGGACCCGGCGGTCACAGAGATGCAAACCGAGGTTTGGCGCGACCGCATCGCCTCAGCGGCCAAGGTTGTGAAACAGGCCATCGATCGCGGAGAAGCACCCCAGGACACGGATCCTCGACTCATCATCGAGCTACTCGTCGCTCCGATTCACTGGCGGGTCCTGGTGTTGAACGAACAGCTTGAGCCGGACTTGCCTGCCAAGCTGGCACAGGCGGTCATGGACGGGGTCCAGCGACCTCGCTAGTGCCGCATCAGACAACGTTCGCCCTGTCGGCATCCTTGCCCGGGCCAGGGTGGAGTCCTTCGTGACACGTTCCTGCCGCCGTGCACTGCTGCGAGCTGAGGAGGTGAGACCGATCAACGCTTTGACAGGTCGGGCCTCCCTCCCTCGCATGGCCTAGGGAGTGCCCGCAGAGGCATCCCGAAAGGCATGAATCGCTATGCGCTTCATCTCTGAGACGTCGTCCGACGGCGTCCGCGAACAGCTCTTCACTCTCGGGGAGATTCCTGGCGTGTTGTGGACGCCGGAAGGTGTCGTCGCCACTCGTCCGCTCGTCTTGATGGGACACGGTGGCGGTCAGCACAAGAAGGTCCCTGACGTCCTGGCTCGTGCACGCCGCTTCGTGACCGACTGCGGTTTCGCGGTCGTGGCGGTCGACGTTCCCGCCCATGGCGACCGGCCGAAGGTTGAGGAGTACGACCGGATCGCGACTGAGAACCAGGCTCGCGTGGAAGCTGGTGAAGAGTTGGCCCCGCTGATCGCCGCCTTCCAGGCGCTCGTGGCCCGCCAGGAAGGGCTTACCGCATCCCTCCAGGTCTATGCCCTGGTCGCGCGCCTGGAAGACCGACGGCTGGCAGCCGACGCTCGGAACTGGATCGATAGCTCATTCGAGAACGAGGTGATCACCTGCGGGCACTGTACGCGAACGCCCCGGAGTAGCTGACGCGGCGAGCATCTCAGCGGGGCCGACGGTACGGGACGCCGATGACAACAGCACACAACCGAGGCGTACCGAACCGTGTTGCCTGCTGCCGGTTAGAAGTTGTTGTCTTTCCGGGCTTGAGAACGGTCTTTTCGCTGGTCGAGCGTAGGAGCGATGATCCTGTGGGAGTGATTGTCTGTCGTGTCGCCGCTGCTGTGGAGGTCATGGATGCCGTCGGTCGTGGGGTTGCTGGAACAGCGCGAACTCGTCGCTCGCCGTCGCGTGGACGAGCTGCGGGAGGAGGCCGACCGCATCCAGGCTGAACTGGTCGTGGCTGAACGGGCCTGGAAGGAATGGGCCTGGAAGGAATGGGCCATCGCTCGCTCGCGGGTGGGCGAGGTGCTCGGCCCGGCAGACAAGGTCGAGCATGGCCACGACCAGGCCGACCGGACAGCACCGACCGCCGACGGGCAGGCCGAGGAGGCATCGTCAACGCTTGAAGCGGCGAAGGCGAAGTCGCAAGTGCCGGTGTGGCGTGAAGGGCTTGCGTGGTCGGCGTTGTCGGTGGACTACCAGCGCATCCTCACCGCGCTCGCGGACCGGGCCCGGCTCGGGCAGGGGCCGCTGACCTGCCAGGAGATGGCTGCTTTGTTCGGCATGGACGTGGTTCCGGCGCGGGTGGAGGCGCTGAGGTCGAAGGCGAAACGCCTGGTTGCGCGAGGCTGGCTGGCCGAGCCTGCGCCCGGCCGGTTCACGCTCGGGCAGAGCGTGAGCGGGCCAGCCGACGGGTCATGAGAAGGATCATCGACCAGTAGATCATCGCCTCGGCACTGGCGGTGCGGCGCTCGAAGTCGCGCGCCAGGCGACGGGTGCGCATCAGGTGGGCAAAGAGACGCTCGACAATCCACCGCTTGGGCAGCACCACGAAGCCGCGCATGTCGTCGCTGCGCTTGACGATCGCCAGGACCAGGGCGAACGTGACCAGGCAGTACTCGACGAGGCTGCCGGTATAACCGCCGTCAGCCCAGACCAGGGCCAACCGGCAGTGCGCGTCGGCGACTTGGTGCAGCAGGACCTGGGCGGCAGCGCGGTCTCCGACATCCGCACTCGTGACCATCACGCCCAGCAGCAGGCCGAGGGTGTCGACTACGACGTGCCGCTTGCGCCCGTTGATCTGCTTGCCATTATCCCGGCACCGGGATAACGGCAATTATCTGGGGGCGTCGGTTATGGCGGGTCGGGTGGCTATGGCTGGCTGACGTTGGCGGATTCGGAACAGGGATGTCATAACGGCGGTCCTTCGCGGTCTCCTTCGTAGAGGTTCTCGAAGGAGACACGCTCATGGTCAAAGCAGCGACAGATGGTCGGTATCCGGTGCGGGTGGCGGGGCCGCTGGCCCTGTCGGTTCATCCGTTCCGGTTGGAGTTGGTGCGGCGCGGGTTCACGCCGCGGTCCTCTCAGGATCACGCCTACGTACTGGCGGACCTGAGCCGCTGGTTGGAACGCAAGGAACTGGCTCCGGGGCAGTTGACCGCGGAGCGGGTGGAGGAGTTCGTCCAGGCACGGCGGGACGCCGGGCACCGACGGTGGCTGACGAATCGGTCGTTACAACCGATGCTTGGCTTTCTGCGGGACTCAGGCACCATCCCGCCGCAGGAGCATGGCGTGGTCGGGGGCCCGGTCGAGGGTGTGCTGGAGGAGTACCGCAGCTATCTGCTGCGTGAGCGCCGGCTCGGCGAACGTACGGTTCGCGGACGTGTCGACGTCGCCCGCAGGTTCCTGACCGCGCAGCTTGTCGAGGGCCGGCTTCGGCTGGACCGGCTAAGCCCGGAGTCGGTGGCCGCTTTCGTCCTGGATACCTCGAAGCGGTACGCCACCGGGTCAATGAAGGGGGTGACGTCGAGTCTGCGGGCACTGCTGCGGTTCTTGTTCGTGACCGCGGCCCTTGACCG
>NZ_JBHYVB010000130.1:0-34055 GCF_042750115.1 Streptomyces sp. NPDC059455 | reverse complement strand
GTCCGGGCCCGCCGCGGGCGGACCGCCCTGGCCGCGCTGCGCGAGCGGGTGCCCTCGGCCGCCGCCGCGCATGTGGTGAACAACGGCGCGGCGGCGCTGGTCCTGATGGCGACCGCGCTCGCCGCCGGGAAGGAGATCGTCATCAGCCGGGGCGAGATGGTGGAGATCGGGGACGGCTTCCGCCTGCCGGACCTGCTGGTGTCCACCGGAGCCAGGCTGCGCGAGGTGGGAACGACCAACCGCACGTCCGTCGCCGACTACGCCGCCGCGATCGGCCCGGAGACGGCCTTCGTGCTGAAGGTGCACCCCTCCAACTTCCGTGTCACGGGATTCACCCGCGCCGCCGGGACCGGGGAACTCGCCGCTCTCGGCGCTCCGGTGGTCGTCGACATCGGCTCCGGGCTGCTCGCGCCCCACCCTCTGCTGCCGGATGAGCCCGACGCCGAGACCCGGCTCCGGGCCGGAGCGTCGCTGGTCACCGCGAGCGGCGACAAGCTGCTCGGCGGACCGCAGTGCGGACTGCTGCTCGGTAAGGAGGAGCTGGTGCGGACCGTGTCCCGGCATCCGCTCGCCCGTGCGCTGCGTGTGGACAAGCTGACGCTGGCCGCGTTGGAGGCGACGCTGACCGGGCCCGAGACCCCGACCGCCGCGGCACTGGCCGCCGACCCGGTGGGGCTCCTCCACCGCGCCGAGCGGCTCGCCTCCGCCCTGGGCGCCGACGGCATCGATGTGCGGGCCGTCGAGAGCGCCGCGTCGGTGGGCGGTGGCGGCGCCCCGGGGGTGGCGCTGCCCAGCGCCGCGCTGTCGCTGCCCGAGCGGTACGCCGCGGCCCTGCGGACCGGCCCGGTCCCCGTGGTGGGGCGGCTGGAGGCGGGCCGGTGCCTGCTCGATCTGCGGGCGGTGCCGCGGGAGGACGACGAGCGGCTGGCCGATGCCGTGCGGTCGGTCGGCGATCCGGCCGCCATGGATCCGGCCACGGAGAGGTAGGGCCATGCGGGTACTGGCCACCGCCGGGCATGTCGACCACGGTAAGTCGGCGCTGGTACGGGCGCTGACCGGGATGGAGCCCGACCGTTTCGAGGAGGAGCGGCGCCGCGGCCTGACCCTCGACCTCGGGTTCGTCTGGACCCGCCTGGACCGGGACGGAAGCGCGAATGGAGACTCGGCGGACGGAAGCCCGGACGGAGACGACGACCCTGGCGGCGAGCACATCGCCTTCGTGGACGTACCCGGACACGAGCGCTTCGTCGCCACCATGCTGGCCGGTGTCGGGCCCGTGCCCGCCGTCCTGTTCGTGGTGGCCGCGGACCAGGGCTGGCAGCCGCAGTCGCAGGAGCACCTGGAGATCCTGGACGCGCTCGGGGTGCGGCACGCCGTGCTCGCGGTGAGCCGAGGTGACCTGGCGGATCCCGAGCCCGTGCGGGCGGACGCCGTCGAGCGCATCGCGGCCACCTCCCTCGGCACCGTGCCGTCCGTGGCGGTGAGTGCGGTGACCGGCGCGGGGCTGGCCGAACTGCGCCGGGAACTGACCCGGTTGGGCCGCTCGCTGCCCGTTCCGCCCGCCGGTGCGGACGTACGGCTGTGGCTGGACCGCGCCTTCACCGTGCGCGGCCAGGGCACGGTCGTCACCGGCACCCTGGGGGCGGGCACCCTGCGCGCCGGTGACCGGCTGGTGGCGGGGGACGGCAGGACCGCGCTGCGGGTGCGCGGGCTGCAGTGTCTGCGGGAGGACCGGTCCGCGGTCAGCGGGGTGGCGCGGGTGGCGGTCAATGTGCACGGCGCGCCCGACGGCGTGCTGGGCCGGGGCCAGGTGCTGCTGACGCCGGACCGCTGGCTGCTCACCGGCCTGATCGACGTCCGGGTCCGCGGAGCGCCGGCCCGCGAGCTGCCCCGGACGGTCACCCTGCACATCGGCACCGCCGCCGTGCCGGTGACCGTCCGCCCGCTGGGCGAGGACACGGCCAGGCTGACCCTGCCCAGGGAGCTGCCGCTGCGGGTGGGCGACCGGGCGGTCCTGCGGGAACCGGGCGGGCGGCGCCCGCCGTGCGGGATGACCGTCCTGGACGTACGGCCGCCCCGGCTGACCCGGCGAGGCGCGGCCCGGACGAGGGCGGCCGAGCTGGCGGACATGACCGGCGCGCCCGACGGCGTGGCGGAACTGCGGCGGCGCGGGCTGGTCCGCCGCTCGGAGCTGGCGGCCATGGGTCTGCCCGCCCCCACCGCGCCGGTCGCCGGGGACTGGCTGGCCGACGCGGCCCGCTGGGCGGCGCTGCGGGACCGCCTGGAGGCCGAGGTCGAACGCCATGCGGCGCGCCACCCGCTGGAGCCCGGTCTGCCCCCGGAGGCGGCCCGCCGCCTGCTCGGCCTGCCCGACCGGTCCCTGGTCGACGCCCTCGCCGAGACCTCGGAGAAGGTGCACAGCCGTCAGGGGCGGCTGTACGGCGGCGCGGACGCCCGGCCCACCCTGCCGCCACCCGTCCAGGCGGCCGTGGACGACGTGCGGCGAGACCTGCTGCGGGCACCGTTCCGTGCCCCCGAGGCCGACCGGCTGACCGAACTGGGGCTGACGCGCAGGACGGTGGCCGCCGCCGTCGCGGCGGGCGCGCTGCTGCGGGTCGGCGACGGCATCCTGCTGCTTCCGGGCGCGGACGCACGGGCCGCGGCCGTGCTCCGCGGCCTTCCGCAGCCGTTCACGCTCAGCCAGGCGCGCCGGGCCCTCGACACGACACGCCGGGTGGCCGTACCGCTGCTGGAGTACCTCGATACCCAGGGGCTCACCGAACGCGTGGACGACCAGCACCGGCGCTGCCGCGCCGGTACGGAGAGCGAAGGCGGAGGCGGACGGGAATCGAACCCGCCTGCCCGAGATCCTCGGGCACCTCGGTTTTGAAGACCGGGAGGGCCACCAGGCACCCACACGCCTCCCTCGCCGCTCAAGGCTACCCGCCGCCGACCACCATCGACCGAGAGGACCGGCATGACCACGACCCGCGAAACGCCCGTACGGCTCACACAGTTCGCCCACGGCGGTGGCTGCGCCTGCAAGATTCCGCCCGGCGAACTGGAGGACGTGCTCAGCGGACTGGCCGGGCCGACGACGGCCGCGAGCGACAGCCCGCTGCTCGTCGGGCTGGCCACCGGCGACGACGCCGCGGTGGTCACCCTGCCCGCCCCGGCCGGGGGCCCGGCCCAGGCGGTGGTGTCCACCGCGGACTTCTTCACACCCGTCGTGGACGACCCGTACGACTGGGGGCGCGTCGCCGCGGCCAACGCCCTGTCGGACGTGTACGCGATGGGCGGCCGCCCCGTGCTCGCCGTCAACCTCCTGGCCTGGCCGCGCGATGTGCTGCCGTTCGACCTGGCCCGCGAGGTGCTGCGCGGCGGGCTCGACATCGCCGCCGAGGCGGGCTGCCACGTGGGCGGCGGGCACAGCGTGGACGATCCCGAGCCCAAGTACGGCATGGCCGTCACCGGCCTCGCCGATCCTGCCCGCCTGCTGCGCAACGACGCCGGCCGGCCGGGCAGGCCGCTGTCGCTGACCAAGCCCCTCGGCCTGGGGGTGCTGAACAACCGCCACAAGGCCACCGGCGAACGGTTCGAGCAGGCGGTGGCCACGATGGTGGCACTCAACCGGGACGCGTCGGCCGCGGCCCTGGAGGCCGGTGCCACCTGCGCCACCGACATCACCGGCTTCGGCCTCCTCGGCCATCTGCACAAGCTGGCGCGGGCCTCGGATGTGACCGCGGTGGTCGACACCGCCGCCGTGCCGTACCTCGACGGGGCGCGGGAGGCGGTCCGGGACGGGTACGTCAGCGGCGGCACCCGGCGGAACCTGGAGTGGGTGGCGCCGTTCACCGACTTCGGGGACACCGACCCCGCCACCAGGCTGCTGCTGGCCGACGCCCAGACCTCCGGTGGGCTGCTCGTGGCGGGCGAGGTGCCCGGAGCGCCGGTGGTGGGAGAACTGGTCCCGAAGGGGGAGCACTCCCTCGTCCTCAGGTGAGACCGCCCTCAGGTGAGACGTCCTCAAGTGAGACCGTCCTCTGCTGTGACCGTCCTCAGGCGAACCCCGGGGTGGCTCAGAGTTCCGTGCCGGTGCGTTCGTCGATGCCCGCCCGCGTCCGGTAGGCCCGCACCAGCTCCACGGCGGCCGGGCCCCTCGGCCGTCGGCCCGGCCGGATGTCGACGGCGAACGCCTTCGTCTCCTGGATGTGGGTGTTGGGGTCGAGGGACATGTGCAGCAGCTCGTTCGCCGCGTCCCCCGTGCTGTAGCCGTTCGGCCCCCAGTGGTAGGGCAGGCCGACCTGGTGCAGGGTGCGTCCGTGCACGGTCAGCGGCGGTACGCGGTCGGTGACCAGGACCCGCGCCTCGATCACCCCGCGGGCGCTGACGACCGTCGCCCAGCCGGTGTGCTCGAGGCCGCGTTCGGCGGCGAGTTCGGGGGAGACCTCGCAGAAGAACTCCGGCTGCAGCTCCGCCAGATAGGGCTGCCAGCGGGACATGCCGCCCGCGGTGTGGTGTTCGGTGAGCCGGTAGGTGGTGGCGACGAACGGGAACACCTCCGAGCCGGGCTCGCCGCCGCCCGGCTGGTACCGGTTGTCCGGGCGTGACGGCATCAGGTGCCGTACCGGATTGCGCCATTGGCCGTACAGCAGGTTGGGGAAGGGCGAGTCCTGCGGCTCGTAGTGGGTGGGCAAGGGGCCGTCGGTGAGGCCCGACGGCACGTACAGCCACGCCTTGCCGTCGGCCTGCATGATGAAGGGGTCGGTGCCCGACAGCGCCGCCCCGGCCGTCGCGTCCGGCGGCGGCCGGTAGGAGGGGGACTTGCCGGGGGCGAAGTCGGGAACGTCATGGCCGGACCACCGGGCCCGCTCCTCGTCCCACCACACCAGGGCCTTGCGTTCGCTCCACGGCCTGCCGTCCGGGTCGGCCGAGGCCCGGTTGTAGAGGATGCGGCGGTTGGCGGGCCAGGCCCAGCCCCACTCGGCCGCCACCCAGTTCTGCCGGGTGCCGGGCGTGCGGCGGGCGGCCTGGTTGACGCCGTCGGCGTGGACGCCGCAGTAGATCCAGCAGCCGCAGGACGTGGAGCCGTCCCCGGCCAGCTGCTCATAGGACGAGAGCGGGTGGCCCTCGGCGTCGTGGCCGTTGATCTCGGCGAGGACCGCCTCCGCCTCCGGTTCCGCGTACTCGCCCCTGGTGGGGTAGTCCCAGGTCAGATCGAGTACCGGCCGGTCCATCGGATCGGCCGACCCGGCCAGCTTCGCCCGGATCCGCCGGCCCAGGTGGTACATGAACCACAGATCGCTGCGCGCCTCGCCGGGCGGTTCGACGGCCTGGTGGTGCCACTGCAGCAGCCGCTGGGTGTTGGTGAAGCTGCCGTCCTTCTCGGTGTGGGCGGCGGCCGGCAGGAAGAACACCTCGGTGCCGATGTCCTCGGTGCGCAGCTCACCCGTCTCGATCTCCGGGCCGTCCTGCCACCAGGTGGCCGACTCGATGAGGGAGAAGTCCCGGACGACGAGCCAGTCCAGGTTGGCCATGCCCAGGCGCTGCATCTTGGTGTTGGCCGAGCCCACGGCGGGGTTCTCGCCCATCAGGAAGTAGCCCTTGCAGACTCCGTCCAGCTGGGCCATGACCGTCTCGTAGGTGGAGTGGGAGCCGGTCAGCCGCGGCAGGTAGTCGAAGCAGAAGTCGTTCTCGGGCCGCGCGGCCTCGCCCCAGTATGCCTTGAGCAGGCTGACCAGATAGGCCCGCATATTGCCCCAGTAGCCCTTGCGGGCCGCTTCGACCTCCACAAAGGTGTCGAGGTCCTGCATCTGGTGGGCGTGCGGCATCGGGATGTAGCCGGGCAGCAGGTTGAACAGGGTGGGGATGTCCGTCGAGCCCTGGATGGAGGCGTGCCCCCGCAGGGCCAGGATGCCGCCACCGGGCCGGCCGATATTGCCGAGCAGGCTCTGCAGGACGGAGGCCGCGCGGATGTACTGCACGCCCACCGTGTGCTGGGTCCAGCCGACCGCGTAGGCGACGGCGGTGGTGCGGTCGCGCCCGGAGTTCTCCGTGACGAGCTCGCACACCTGGCGGAAGAGGTCCTGCGGAACGCCGCAGATCTTCTCCACCATCTCGGGCGTGTAGCGGGCGTAGTGCCGCTTGAGGACCTGGAAGACGCAGCGCGGATGGCTGAGCGTCTCGTCCCGCTCGGGCTCGCCCTCGCCGACCTCGGCGCCACCCGCGCCGTGCGCCTCACCGCGCGCGGCCTCGGTCACCGACCGTCCGCCGCCGGTGCGCCTGTCGTACTCCGCGTCGCGCTCACCGGCGGCCGACTGCACCTCCATGCCCTCGTACTGCCAGCTGCCGTTGTCGTAGGCGCGGGTTCCGGGGTCGAGGCCGGAGAAGACGCCGTCGAGGTCCTCGGTGTCCCGGAAGTCCTCGCGCAGCACGACGGGGCCGTTGGTGTACGCCACGACGTACTCGCGGAAGTACGCGTCGTTCCGCAGGACATGGTTGATGATCCCGCCGAGGAAGGCGATGTCCGAGCCCGCGCGCAGCGGAACGTGCAGATCGGCGAGCGCGCTGGTGCGGGTGAAGCGCGGGTCGATGTGGATCACCTTCGCGCCACGGGCCTTGGCCTCCATCACCCACTGGAACCCGACCGGATGGCACTCGGCCATGTTCGAGCCCTGGATGACGATGCAGTCGGAGTTCTGCAGGTCCTGCTGGAAGGTGGTCGCGCCGCCGCGGCCGAACGAGGTTCCCAGACCGGGAACGGTGGAGGAGTGTCAAACCCGCGCCTGGTTCTCGATCTGCACGGCTCCCAGGGCGGTGAACAACTTCTTGATCAGGTAGTTCTCCTCATTGTCGAGGGTGGCCCCGCCCAGGCTGGCGAAGCCGAGGGTGCGCCGGGTGCGGGCCCCGTCCACCTCCCACTGCCAGCCCGCCCGGCGCGCCTCGATCACCCGGTCGGCGATCATGTCCATGGCCGTGTCGAGGTCCAGGCGCTCCCACTCGGTGCCGTGCGGGCGCCGGTGGAGGACATGGTGCTCGCGGGCGCCGCCGGTGGTGAGCTGAAGGCTGGCCGAGCCCTTGGGGCACAGCCGGCCGCGGGAGACGGGGGAGTCGGGGTCGCCCTCGATCTGGGTGACGCGGTCGTCCTCCACATAGACGTTCTGGCCGCACCCCACCGCGCAGTACGGGCAGATCGACTTCACCACCCGGTCCGCCGAGGCGGTCCGGGCAGTGGGCCGCGCACCGGCGCTCGTGGCGGCGGCCCCGCGGCCCAGCGGGTCCGTCCCCGTGAGCTGGCGGTAGACCGGCCAGGAGGCGATCCATGTGCGTACGCCCATGTCATCCGCCCTTCCACGCACTTGCGGTGGCGCTCGGCACCTTGCCGGGTACCCGGTTTCGTTCTCCCCTACCCGGGCATTCCTACCGGCGGTGTATCCGCTCGCGGACCGTTCGGCCTGCCCGTAATGTCCACTTGGTCTCGGTCTGGATAGTACGACGGGAGTGATCGGATGGCGATCGGGAACGGTGATCCCCATGGCCGCTGACGGCCGCCCGGGCGTCCTCGTCTTCGACGTCAACGAGACACTCACCGACATGACCCCGCTCGCCGCGCGCATGGCGGACATCGGTCTGCCCGGCCAGCTGCTGCCGGTGTGGTTCGCCGGTGTGCTGCGCGACGGCATCGCCCTGTCCCTCGCGGGCGGCCGGGCGACGTTCGCCGAGGTCGCCGGGGACGTACTGCGCACCCTCCTGGCCCGCCACGGGCCCGGGGGAGCGGACCCGGCGGCGGCCGTGGACCACGTGCTCGCCGGCCTGCCGGAGCTGCCCGTCCACCCGGATGTCCCCGAGGGCGTACGGGCGCTGCACGCGGCCGGACACCGTCTGGTCACCCTGACGAACGGCTCGGCGGACACCACGCGTGCGGTAGTGGACCGGGCCGGGTGCGCGGACTGCTTCGAGGCCCACCTGGATGTCCAGGGCGCCGGCGGCCAGTGGAAGCCCGCTCCCGCCGCGTACGCGTACGCGCTGCGCGCGGTGGACGTGCCGGCCGGCGCGGCGACGATGGTGGCAGTGCACCCGTGGGACATCGACGGCGCCGCCCGGGCCGGTCTCGCCACCGTCTGGTTGCGGCGCACGCCGGTGCCCTACCCGTCGGCGGCGCGGCCCGCCGACCGGCAGGCGACCGGGGTGGCGGATCTGGCCCGGCGCCTGGGAACCACCCCGCCCGGCTGACCCGCGAAAAGGCGTTGCCCGCGCCGAGGCCGTCACCAGGCTGGTGATTACGTGTGCTCGACTTCACGGCCGCGGGTGAAGCCAGCGCGGTGCCGCGGAGGCCGGCCGCCGAGCGGACGAGCGACGCGACCGCCAGGGAGCGACTGTTCGGCGGCCATGCGATCACCGTGGTGACTTCCGGCGCGTCGACGACGGGTACCGCGACGTGTTCTGGCCACTGCCAGGCACGGCTGGAGGCGGGAATGACCAGCAGCGTTTTGCCGAGCGCCACGAGCTGAGCGAGCTGCGACTGCGTGTGCACCTCCGGTCCGGGCCCGTCCGGGTAGGACCCGTCGAGCTGGGGCCATCGGGCGATCGGCAGGTCCGGCACGTTGTGGACATCCGCCAGCGTGAGCTGATCGCGTGACGCGAGCGGATGCCCCGCGGGAAGGATCGCGACCTGGCTTTCGACGCAGAGGCTTTCCGTGTCGAACCCGGCGAGGTCGTCGAACGGGCGATGCATGAGTGCCACGTCGGCGTGCCCGTCGCGGAGCAGCCGTGCCTGCTCGCCGACCTCGCACAGGAGGAGCTCGATCGGTGCCGCACCGGGTTCGCTCGCAAGCGCGTCGAGGAGCCGTCGCAGCAGGCCGTGGGATGCCCCGGCCTTCGTCGCGAGTACCAGCGGCCGCTTCGGATCCCCGGCACGCCGCGTCCGGCGCGCGGCGGCCCCGACCGCGTCGAGGGCCACTCCGGCCTCCCGGAGCAGCACCTGGCCGGCATCGGTGATCAGGTGGTTCATCGGCCGGTTCCTTACGCGAGGGGGGTGGCGGCGGAGGTGCCCGCGGCGAAGGGGGCCAGGCCCACGGTTTCGGTGGGGGGTCCGCCGCGGGCGAGCGCGAGGGCCGCGGCGCGGTCGGCGGGCGAGGGTCCGGGATACCTCACGGGCACCCGGTGCACCAGACGCCGCCAGACCCCGGCGGCCAGCAGCGGCGGCAGCGGACAGGTGGCCCAGCCCCACAGGGCCATGAGGACGAACCGGACCGGCGCCCCGAGGCGGGGAGCGGCGAGCCCGTGCCGCGCCAGCCGGGCACCGGCGAGCAGGCTGATCGCGCAGGCTCCCATCGTGATCCAGTAGGGCGGCGACAGCTCCCGGGGCGGTACGCCGAACCGCGTGAGCCGACCGGTGACCACCGTCGCCACCGCCGCGTACAGCAGCACCCCGGCCACCCAGGCGAACGCTTCGGCCGACCGGGCGCGGCCGGGTGTCAGCGCCGCCACCGCCAGGACGGCGGACTGGACCCCCACCACGGTCAGGAACCAGGTCCCCTCCGCGCGCCGCACCATCCCGCCCCAGCCGAGCCGGTGCGCCATGAGCGCCACACACCCCAGCAGGAGAACGGCGGCTGGTATGGCCGGCGTCGGCAGGGCGGACGCGGCCGCCCGCGCCGGCCCCGGGGCCAGCCGCACGGCGAGCACATCGGAGCCCGCGACGAAGGTGAAGAATCCGAACAGCCGTGCCGGATCCCGCAGGTCGGCGGCCACCTTACGCGGATACCGCACCACCCGCCACACCAGCTTTGCCAGCAGCCCGCCGTAGAGCACCACGGCCACGGCCAGCAGGGCCTCCGACAGCCGTCGCGCGCCTACCGCCGCGAGTCCCTGGGACACGATTCCGGTCGCCATCGCTGGGGCGAAGGCACTGGGCGGCAGGTGACGCGCCCGCACCCCGTTCATCGTTCGCGGCACGCCCAGCAGGCTGCCACTCCATCGGCGTCCGGGTGCGGAGGGCGAGATGGGCGGAACGGCGGCGGGGAGTTCGTTGGCCACCGGCTCCCCAAGAAGCTCCCGGGTCCCGCTTGGTACGCGCTTGAACCAGCGCAGACCGTTCCGATGGCCGAGGGGTCCCGGGCCGACCGTGGGAAAGGGGCCACCGTGGCGTGAAGACCCATCCCGAACACCTGTGGCTGGCCCCGGACCCTGTCTGAACGCCTGGTCACGACGGACTACGGCTTTCCGGGGGCGTGCTGGAGACGGACCTCGGGCATGCCGCGGCAGCGGGTCCGGCGGACGCCGGTGACGTCGGGGGCCCGGTTGATCGTCCCCTCGATGCCCGGCCCTCGATGCCCGGCTGACCCTTGTCGCGGGGCGATGGCACACTGGCCGTCGATCCGCCGAAGGAGCCCGCCGTGTCGATGATCAGCAACCTTCGTCATGCGGTGCGCCGGACACCCCGGCGCACCGTTGACCTCAGCCATCCCGCCCGGTCGCCGCTCGGCAGCTCGGTGGTGAACTGCGTGGTCTATCGCGACGGTGTGCGGCAGCACGGCAACTGTCCAGCCGAGGAGGCACTGCGACGGGCCCGCAAGTCCGGCGGTGGCTTCGTCTGGATCGGGCTGCACGAACCGACCCAGGAGGAATTCGCCGGACTCGCCGAACTCTTCGGGCTGCATCCCCTGGCGGTCGAGGACACCGTCCAAGCGCATCAGCGGCCCAAGGTGGAGCAGTACGACGACACGCTGTTCGCCGTCTTCAAGACCGTTCGGTATGTCGAGCACCCGGAGCTCACCGCCACCAGCGAAGTGGTGGACACCGGCGAGATCATGGTCTTCACCGGGCCCGACTTCGTGATCACCATCAGGCACGGGCGGCACGGCTCGCTGGGGCCCGTGCGCGAAGCTCTGGAGGACACACCCGAGCAGCTGGCCAAGGGGCCCACCGCGGTGCTGCATGCCATAGCCGATCATGTGGTCGACGACTACCTTGCCGTCGCCGACAACGTGCAGTACGACATCGACGCCGTGGAGTCCGCCGTCTTCACCGAGGACGTCGGCTACCGCGACGCGGGCCGGATCTACCAGCTCAAGCGTGAACTGCTGGAACTCAAGCGGGCCGTCGCGCCGCTGGACCGGCCGCTCCAGCGGCTCGCCGCCCAGTCCATGCCGCTCATCGCATCCGATATCCGGGCGTACTTCCGCGACGTCGCCGACAACCTGGAGCGGATCACCGAACAGATCACCTCTTTTGACGCGCTGCTCGACTCCATCCTCCAGGCTCATCTCGCTCAGGTGACCGTCGCCCAGAACGAGGACATGCGCAAGATCACCGCATGGGCGGCGATCATCGCCGTTCCCACCATGGTCTGCGGGATATACGGCATGAACTTCGACCATATGCCCGAGCTGCGCTGGACGTACGGCTATCCCATGGCCATGGGGGTCATCGCCGTCGCCTGCTTCCTCATCCACCGGGGCTTCCGCCGCAACGGCTGGCTCTGACCCGCCCGAGGGCCGGGAGGCTGAACGGCCCCCACAGGCGCGGTCGGCGAGGTCGAGGAGCGAGCGGGTCCCGGAGCTCACGGCCTCAGGATGATCTTCTGACCACGCATTCGGCGGCCGCGTCCCACCCCAGCAAAGCGTGATCGGTGGACTGGCCATCTCCCGAGAGGGCCTTGTTCAACCATTCCACGGCAACGGCACGAAGGTTGGCCAGCGGGAGGTACACGGAGGTAAGCGGGGGAGTGACGAACTCGCTCTCCACGAAGTTGTCCGCCCCGACGACGGCAAGGTCGTCCGGAGCGGACCAACCCAGGTCTGCCATGGCGCCGAGTACGGCGATTCCCATGCGGTCGTCCGCGGTCGCCACGCCCGTAGTGCCGCGCAAGGACTCGAGCGACGACAACGCTTCGGCGATGGCGTGGCGGTCCAAGGGCAGTGACAGGGCCAGTGGTGCGCGCAGTCCCTGCCGGACGCACTCCTCCTGCGCGCCGCGAAGACGCACCTGGGCGATCGGCAGTCGTGGGGACTTGTCCGGAAGCACGTACACAATCCTGGTGGGGCCGCGCTGTGCGAGATGCCGGATCTGCGTCCTGCCGATCTCCGCTTCCCCGGGCCGTTTCGGTTCGAGGTCCTCGTCCTCGGCCGTGTTGAGGCCGATGACATGCTGCGCGCCGGCCCCCCGCAGACTCTGCCGCATGGCGGCGGTCGTGAAGGAGAGGGCCGCGACGGCGAACGGCTGCAGCGTCCGCACGACACCGAGCAGGTCCTCCTCCGAGACGAGCGAATAGGTGAGCGCGGTGAGGCCGCATGAGGCCACCGCATCCAGAAGGGGCTCGAGACTCCGGGCGTTGGTGTGGCCGACATTCAGCGTGTCGATCACGATCAGAACCACACGCGAATGTCCGCGCCGCAAGGTGCCGGCCGCCGCGTTGGGGACATAGCCCAACTGCTCCGCGGCGCGCAGGACCCGGTCGGTCGTGGCCGCGGAGATCTTCTGTCCGGGACTCTTGTTCAGCACATAGCTGACGGTCGCCGAGGAGACGCCGCTGAGCCGGGCCACGTCACCTGCCGTGGGGCGCCGGGATTGCCGAGGCATGACCTTCCTTCGAGATCGCGGGGTACGCGAGATCGCGGGGCACGCCGCACCCCCGCTCCAGCCTATCGTCCGCTCAGTGTCAGCCGAGGATGGTGTGGCCGGCGGGATGCGCCGTGGTGGTTCCGTCGGCCGCCCGGAAGGTGAACGGCACGGGACTGTCGACTTCGCACGTGGTGTCGGTGACGCGCACGTGCAGCAGGCCGTATGGCGTGGGAGCGGCGCCGCTCATGTGGGCGGTCACTCCGAACGCGGGTTGGATCCGGGCCGAGACAAAGCCCGCTTCCGCGGGCTCGATGCCGAGGAGATAGGTCACGATGTCGCGTGTGGGGGTGGAGCTCCAGCCATGGGCGGGAGTGCCCCAGCCCCAGCATTCCCCGAAGGTGTCGTATCCGTCGGTGAGGAACCGGCTCCAGTCGCGCAGCGCACGGGTCAGTTCCGCCGTGCGGCCGCACAGCGCCAGCGCGTCATGGACCATGTAGCTGGCGAAGGGTTCCGCCCGCACCACCTCGTGCCGCGGGTCCCAGGTCACGGCCTGCACACCGCGTATTTGATCGGCGATCCAGTCGGCCACGGCGTTCCAGCGGGAAGACGGGGCGAGACCGGACACGATCGCGGTCGCTCCGGCCAGTTGGGAGGCCGGCGACTGACGGATGCCGTCCACGAGATGGTCGACGTAGGTTTCCCGCTCGGGGTCCCAGAACACCTCGAACCCGGCCCGTGCCTCCTCCCACAGCCCCCGCGCCCAGTCGGCGTTGCCCACGTTGCCGTACGCGGCGCTGAGGTCGGCGAACTCACGCAGCGCTCTGGCCCACATCGACGCCAGGATCGAACTGGTGCCCCTCAGGAACACAGCCGACCAGTCGACCAGGTTCCATTCCGGTACGTGTTCGAGCACGCCCCGCTCATCGAGGTACGGCAGGTACCAGCGCAGCACGCGCTCCACGGACGGCAGCAGTTCGCGTACCGGAGCCGACGGGCCCTCATACCGGTACAGGGTGTGGACGCCGTGCACCCAGCTCAATGCCCAGTCCGGAATGGTGAGACCGTCGCGGTACTCGGTCTCGCCCGCGACGCTTCGCGGCAGCAGACCGTCCGAGCGGGGCGAGCCGGCCAGTTGCGGATACCAACGTGCCATGGACCAGTCGGTGGACGTGGTGAGGTGGACGAACTGGTGCACCACACCGTCCCCCACCCACGCCCGCTGCTCCCGGGTCGGGCAGTCGATGTAGCACACGGATCTCGCCGACGACGATGTCGCCGGGGACCGGGGAGGTGATCAGCAGCCGCACATAGCGCAGGCCGTTGACTTCCATGGCCTCGAACGCGTCGTCGCCGCCGCGGGCGATGTATCGCGCACCGGTGATGTTGGAGATGTGGCCCGCCGCGGAGGGGTCGACGGGCTTCTCCTGGTAGAGGATGTCGACCCGGGTGCCACGCGGAGCGGTGAGGGAGAAGCTGACCAGGCCGCAGACGACTCGCCCGAAGTCGGCGATGACCAGGCGCGCCGTGCCCGATGTGGCGCGGAATCGGACCGGGGCGGACGTCCGGGTGCGTGGCAGGTCCCTGTGCCGTGCGCAGTAGTGGGCGACCTGGGCGACGGGATGGTCGAGCTCCGCCGCGTAGACGGCTTCCTCGTCGCACCAGTACGCCTCTGCCGTGAGCAAGGTTTCTTCCAGCGCCCCGATCGGACGGGGAAGCAACGCTCCGTACGGGGCGGTCGGCGGCTGTGATCGAGCCGTCGCGCCTATGTGCCCGGCGTGGGCGACGCGGGCGGGTGTCCAGCCCTCGCCGTCGTGCCACGCCGGCCAGTCCACCGGCAGTTCCCGGGCGTCGACGACTTCGACGGGGACGCCATGGAAGCCGTACGGGGGTGCGGCTCAGGGGCCGGCCAGGCGCTTGACGCTCCAGGCGCCGTCACTGATCAGCCACGTGCCACCGAGGTCCGCTTCGAAGACCAGGACCGCGTGACCACCGAGTGCGGCGCCCGGGGGAGCGGGCTGCCAGAAGGCGTTGGGATCACCGTAATAGGTGATGAGCACGCTGATGGTGTTGGTGCCCGGATGGAGATACGGGGCGAGATCGTAGTCGTCGTAGCGCATACGGCGGGGTTGGGACCGGACGGGGCCCTGGCCCACCCGCTCGCCGTTGGCGAAGAGGACGTAGCGGGAATCGGCGGTCAGCCGTGCGGGTATCCGCATGGGCAGCGACTCCACCTCGCACGTGGTCCGAAACAGGTAGCGGACCAGCCCGTTCTTGATGCTTGATGCTTGATGCTTGATGCCGGCAGGCCGCGGCTGCCCCGCTCCGCCACATCGTCGGGATGGCCGATCCAGTGGCCGAGCCAGCCGGGGGTGTGCCACGGCGCTGCGGGGCGGTGGGGCGGTGCGGTGGCAGGCACAGGTGTTGACATGGGAATGGTGCCTTCTCCTACGGAGAGTCGGTGCGAGGCTTGGTCAGCTGCCGTCGACCCGGGTGGTCGCGACCGGGTCGGCCGCCGGGGTGGCGGAACGGTCCGAAGCACCCGTCTGGATCTTGGGCAGGCGGTCGAGGACGGCTCCGATGCCGGTGGCGATGGCGACGATGGCGGCCAGCGCGGCGAACATGACGCGGGGGCCGGCGCTCAGCAGCGTCGGCGTCCACAGGGCGACCGCCGCGGCCACCACACGGGCGAACGCGATGACCGTGCCCCGCGCCGTCGCCCGCAGCAGTGTGGGGAAGACCTCCTGCGACCACACTTTGAAGATGCCTTCGAAGGCGAGGGCGGAGCCGACCGCGCCGGTGAAGCTCGCCAGCGCGAGGGTCCATACGTGAACGCCGAGTGCGGCGGGGGCGGCCGTGGACAGGACGAAGGAGATCGCACCCAGTGCGTACCAGCGCATCCGGTTCCGCCCGTCGACGATCTTCATGAACAGCATCGCCAGGGGAATGCTGACGAAGAGCGTCGCCAGTCCGATGGCCGAGGCGATCCGCACGGTGCCGCCCGCGACCTCGACGTACAGATACGTGCCGAACTGCCCCTTGGTGTTGGCCGCCAGGTTCGTCAGCGCGTAGAACAGGGCCAGGCCGGTCAGGGCTTTGAGGTGGGGCTTCGTCAGCAGCCGGCGGGTCGCGGACAGTTCGACCGGGCTTCCGGACCCGGTGTCGGCCTTGCGCCGCTGATCGATCCACCAACGCCGACCCGGTGGACACGATCGCCGCCGCGTCCAGGTAAGAGGCCATACCGGCCACACCCGATCGGAACCACAGTGTTCTCGGGATCGGTGGCTTCTGAGCATTCATCTTGTCTCGTCTTCCTTGACGGGACCGCCGAGCCCGGCCGGATCTACTGAATGGTTTCAGTAACTCGGGAAGATAAGTACACCCCGATGCTCGAGTCAATGGGTCGCACACAAGGCCTGCCAGGGAGCTCAGTCCAGGGGAGGGGGTGGTGGGGCGCCGGCTCTCCCCCGACTTCCCTCCGCTGTGGCGCCTCGATTACCTAATCGAATAAGTGACGCCCGGTCGGATAGCCTGGGCACATGTTGACCGAAGTCACCGCGATCCGGTACGTCACGCCCTTGCGTGAGGGCGGATCGCTGCCGGGCATCGTCGAGGCCGACGATCTGGGCACCTATGTCATGAAGTTCACCGGCGCCGGGCAGGGCCGCAAGACCCTCGTCGCCGAGGTCGTCTGCGGTCAGCTGGGCCGTCGGCTGGGGCTGCGGGTGCCGGATCTGGTGCGGATCCAGCTGGATCCGGTGATCGGTCTGAGTGAACCGGACCAGGAGGTGCAGGAGCTGCTCAAGGCCAGTGGCGGGCTCAACCTCGGCATGGACTACCTCCCCGGGTCACTCGGCTTCGATCCGCTCGCCTTCGAGGTGGGCGCGGAGGAGGCCGGGCGGGTCGTGTGGTTCGACGCGCTCATCGGCAATGTGGACCGCTCCTGGCGCAACCCCAACCTGCTCGTCTGGCACGGGCGGATGTGGCTCATCGACCATGGCGCCACGATGATCTGGCACCACGGCTGGCGCGGGCTGGACAAGGCCGCCACCAAGCCGTACGACGCCTCCGACCACGTCCTCGCTCCGTTCGCGCCGGACATCGCCGCGGCCGGCCGGGCCCTGGCGCCGCGGATCACCGAGGAGCTGCTCACCGAGGTGGTGGCGGACGTCCCCGACGAATGGCTGACCGACGAGCCGGGCTTCGACGGCCCGGACGCGGTGCGCCGCGCCTATGTCGAGGTGCTGCTGGAGCGGGCGGCCACGGTGGGGCAGCGGATCACGCTCGGGGAGCGCGCCGGTGAGGGGCCGTCCAGGGCCCCCGAGTGGCTGCGGGTGTGGGTCGACGGAAAGGCGTCGCGGTGAGCGGGTTCCACAACGGCCGGGATGTCTTCGAATACGCCGTACTGCGGGTCGTCCCCCGGGTCGAGCGGGGTGAGCAGATCAACGCGGGCGTGGTCGTCTACTGCCGCGCCACCTCCTTCGTGGCGGCCCGGATCCATCTGGACGAGGACCGGCTGCGCGCCCTGGACCCCTCGGCGGACGTGCCCGCGGTACGGGCCGCGCTGCGCGCGGTCGAGTGCGTCTGCGGTGGGGGAGAACGGGCCGGTCAGGCGGCCGGGGAGGACGCGGGGCGGCGCTTCCGCTGGCTTGTGGCGCCGCGCTCCACGGTGGTCCAGCCGGGGCCGGTGCACACGGGTCTGACGGCGGACGCGGAGGCGGAGGTCGAGCGGTTGCTCGACCTGCTGGTGCGGTGACGCATCGGCGCAAAGCGCGCGGAGGTGAGCGAGCCCATAAGGATGGTCGTTGACAGGCGGTGGCGGGCCTCATAGCGTCTCGTGCGCAGGAGAGACTAAGCGGTTGCTCACTCCCGGGACCGGGGCGGTGAGCCGCCATCGATGCGAGGGAGAGCCCGCATATGTCCACCACCGAGCAGCGCGTTGCCATCGTGACGGGCGCGGCCCGCGGTATCGGCGCGGCGACCGCCGTGCGCCTGGCCGAGGAGGGCCGCGTCGTCGCCGTGCTCGACCTCGACGAGGGGGCCTGTGCGGCCACCGTGGAGAAGATCACCGAGGCGGGCGGCAAGGCCATCGCCGTGGGCTGCGATGTGTCGGACGCCGAGCAGGTCGAGGCCGCCGTCGCGCGGGTCGCCGAGGAGCTCGGCGCGCCGACGATCCTCGTCAACAACGCGGGTGTGCTCCGCGACAATCTGCTGTTCAAGATGACCGAGTCCGACTGGGACACCGTGCTGAACGTGCATCTGCGGGGCGCGTTCCTGATGTCGCGCGCCTGCCAGAAGCACATGGTGGACGCGGGCTTCGGCCGGATCGTCAACCTCTCCAGCAGCTCGGCGCTGGGCAACCGCGGCCAGGCCAACTACGCCGCGGCCAAGGCCGGAATGCAGGGCTTCACCAAGACCCTCGCCATCGAGCTCGGCAAGTTCGGCGTCACCGCCAACGCCGTGGCGCCCGGTTTCATCGCCACCGACATGACCGCCGCGACCGCCGAGCGCGTCGGCATGGGCTTCGAGGACTTCCAGAAGGCGGCCGCGAGCCAGATCCCGGTGCAGCGCGTCGGAGAGCCCGCCGACATCGCCAACGCGATCGCCTTCTTCACCGGGGATGCGGCCGGTTTCGTCTCCGGCCAGGTCATGTACGTGGCCGGCGGCCCGCTCAACTGATCAGGAGTCACGCACCACATGACCGCGCAGATACAGGACAGCGGCAAGGCCGCGCTCATCACCGGGGCGAGCCGGGGGATCGGCTACGCCATCGCCGAGGCGATGGTGGCCCGTGGCGACAAGGTGTGCGTCACCGGGCGCAACGAGGAGGCGCTCAAGGAGGCCGTGGAGCGGCTCGGGGCCGACCGCGCCGTCTATGTCGCCGGGAAGGCCCATGACCAGGCACACCAGGCGGCCGCCGTCGAGCGGACGATGGAGGCGTTCGGCCGGGTCGACCACCTGGTGAACAACGCGGGCACCAACCCGGTCTACTCGCCCATAGCCGATCTCGACCTCGATGTGATCCGTAAGGTCTTCGAGACCAATGTCGTCTCGGCACTGGGCTTCGCCCAGCGGACCTGGAAGGCCTGGCAGCAGGAGAACGGCGGCACGATCGTCAACATCGCCTCGCTCGCCGGGATGTCGTCCTCGCCGTTCATCGCGGCGTACGGCGTCAGCAAGGCCGCCATGATCAACCTCACGGTGCAGCTCGCCCAGGAGTTCGCCCCGCGGGTGCGGGTCAACGCCATCTCCCCGGCGGTGGTGAAGACCAAGTTCGCCACCGCCCTGTACGAGGGGCGGGAGGAGGAGGCCGCCGCGGCCTATCCGCTGAAGCGGCTCGGCGTGCCCGAGGACATCGGGGGCGCGGCCGCGTTCCTCACCTCCGACCAGTCGGCGTGGGTCACCGGCCAGACGCTCGTGGTGGACGGTGGCATCCTCCTGGGCGCCGGGCTCGGCTGACCGGCGCCCGGTCCGGCCCCGCGCCGCTGAAGTGGCCCGGGCGCGTGTGAGGCGTTGTCAGTGGCCGCCGGTAGGTTCTGTGTCCGTAAGACGGAAACACCGACCGGAGGTTGAAGACGTGCCCTATGTGCTGCCCGAGTCCTGGCGCGGGGTCCTCGGCGAGGAGCTGGAGAAGCCCTATTTCAAGGAGCTCACCGAGTTCGTCGAGGAGGAGCGGGCCAAGGGGCCGGTGTACCCGCCGCGCGAGGAGGTGTTCGCCGCCCTGGAGGCCACGCCGTTCGACCAGGTGAAGGTGCTCGTCCTCGGGCAGGACCCGTACCACGGCGAGGGCCAGGGCCACGGTCTGTGCTTCTCGGTGCGGCCGGGCGTCAAAACCCCGCCGTCGCTGCGGAACATCTTCAAGGAGATGAAGGAGGAGCTCGGCCACCCGGTGCCCGACAACGGCTATCTGATGCCCTGGGCCGAGCAGGGTGTGCTGCTGCTCAACGCGGTGCTGACGGTCCGGGGCGGCGAGGCCAACTCCCACAAGAGCAAGGGGTGGGAGAAGTTCACCGACGCGGTGATCCGCGCGGTGGCCTCGCGCCCCGATCCGGCCGTCTTCGTGCTCTGGGGAAACTACGCCCAGAAGAAGCTGCCGCTGATCGACGCGTCGCGGCACGCGGTGGTGAAGGGGGCGCACCCGTCCCCGCTGTCCGCGAAGAAGTTCTTCGGGTCGCGCCCCTTCACCCAGATCGACGAGGCGGTCAAGGCCCAGGGCCACACCCCGATCGACTGGCGGATCCCGGACCTCGGCGCCTGACCGGGGCTAGAGCGTGTAGTCGAAGCCGTAGGGGATCTCGGACTCCCCCTGGACGGCGGAGAAGGTGCCCGATCCGGTGAGCCCGGTCAGCTCGCCGGTGCCGGATCCGGGCACCACCTCGAAGGCGCAGCGGACGGTCGCGTCCTCGCCCCAGCTGGCGTGCTGCACCACGACGAAGCTGCCCGCGCGTCCGTCGAGGGTGCCGGTCAGCAGCTCGTAGCCGCAGCAGACGCCGGTCTTGTCGGGCAGATAGGTGATGGCGTACTGGCAGCTGGTCCGCGGTGCCTCGATACCGCCCGAGAAGGCGTTGGTGACCACGGCGCGGGCCAGCTTGGCACCGCCTTCGGCGCCCTCGGTGCCCTCGGTCTCCTCGAGGGCCGTCTCCTGCCAGTCGGCGTAGGTGAAGTGGCCGGTGGTGTGCGTGGTCATGGTGGGTCCTTTCGGGGGCCGGGATCGGCTGCGGACGCCACTTTGGCCGCCGTACCTGACATCTTATTTAAGGTAAGGCCGCCACAATGGACCGCATGCGCGCCGACCGCCTTCTCTCACTGCTCCTGCTGCTGCAGAACCGGGGCCGGATGACCGCGCCCGAGCTCGCCGCCGAGCTGGAGGTCTCGGTGCGCACCGTCTACCGCGATGTGGAGGCGCTGGGCGCCTCCGGGGTGCCGGTCTACGCCGACCGGGGCCCGGCCGGGGGCTTTCGGCTGCTCGACGGCTACCGCACCCGGCTGACCGGGCTCACCGGCGACGAGGCCGACTCGCTCTTCCTCGCCGGGATGCCGGGCCCGGCCGCCGAACTGGGCCTGGGCGCCGACCTCACCACGGCCCAGCTCAAGCTGCGGGCGGCGCTCCCGGCCGAGCTGGGGGAGCGGTCCCGGCGGATCCAGGAGCGCTTCCACCTCGACGCGCCGGGCTGGTTCCGGGACGCCGAGCCGGTGCCCCATCTGGCGGCGGCCGCCGGGGCCGTATGGGAGCGGCGCGTCCTGCGGGTGCGCTACCGCCGCTGGCGCGGCGAGGTGCGGCGCGAGCTGTGCCCGCTGGGCCTCGTCCTCAAGGGCGGCATCTGGTACCTGGTGGCGAGGGTCGAGGATTCCGTGCGCAGCTACCGGGTGTCGCGGATCCTCGACGCCGAGGTGCTGGAGGAGGTCTTCGAGCGGCCCGCCGGATTCGACCTCGCCGCTTCCTGGGCGGAGTCGTCCCGCCGGCTGGAGTCCCTGCGCTTCCAGGGCGAGGCCGAGCTCCTGCTCTCCGAGCGCGGGGTGAAGCTGCTCCCGATGCAGTTCGGGGCGGTGGGCGCGGAGGCGGTGGCCGCGGCGGGCCCGCCCGACGACGAGGGGCGACGGCGTGTCGTCCTCCCCGTGGAGTCGCTGCCGGTCGCGGTCCACGACATGCTGCGCCTGGGCACCGACGCCGAGGTGCTGGGCCCGCCCGAGCTGCGGTCGGCCGTCGCCAGCGCCGTCGCCGAACTGGCCCGCCGCTACGGCGCGCCCGACGACACCCCTAAGGCCCCGCCGCGCCACGACACGCCGAGCGGCGCGGGCGCGAGCGGCTAGGGTCTGTCGTCAAAGGGGGCGCCCGCCCGTGAGCAGGGGGCACCTCCCAGCGGTAGCTGGGGGAGTCTGGTGCGGTCGATCGCAAGGCGGAGCGTCGCCCTCGTACTGGGCGTACTCGGGTGATGCGACAACGCGGCGAGCGGCTGTGCCAGGCGTCGGGAGCAGAGTGCCCCCTTTGACGACAGACCCTGGCGTCGTCCGAAAGACGGGAGGCGGCGATGGCGGAAGCGCGGCGGCAGGCGCCGGAGGGCGATGCCGTACTGACCCGGATCGGGCAGGCGGTCATGCTGCACCGGGGCGGCGACCGGGAGGAGGCGCGCAATCGCCTCGCCGCGCTGTGGCGGGAGATCGAGCGGGACGGCGCCCCGTTCCACCGCTGCGCCCTCGCCCACTATCTGGCCGACACCCAGGACGATCCGCTCGACGAGCTGATCTGGGACCTGCGGGCGCTCGCCGCCGCCGACGGACTCACCGGGGCCCTGGCGCCGAGGGCGTTCCTGCCCTCCCTCCACCTCAATGTGGCCGCGGGCCATCTGAAGCTGGGCCAGGTGGAGGCGGCCCGGGGGCAGCTGGCGCTGGCGCGCGAGGCCGCCGGCGCGCTCGGCGAGGATCCGTACGGCGACGGGGTGCGGGCGGCCATCCTGCGGCTGACGCTGGTCCTGGAGGGCGCCGTCGAGGACTGAAAGGTCCGGCGCCCGGCAGACCCTCGTCGGGTAGCGGGGGTGGGCCGGGTGCCCAGGTGCGGTGGACGGCTAGGCCGCCTCCGCCAGCTCCTCCCAGCTGTCGGCGAGCGCCTTCAGCTTGACGACGAACCGTTCGCGCTCCGCCTCGTCGAAGGACTCCAGGAGGATCTTGTCGAGCCTGCGCGCCCGGTGGTTCGCCTGCTGAAGGGCCTCTTTGCCCGCGTCGGTCAGGTAGAGCAGTTTGCGACGGCCGTCGGCGGCCGCGGTCTTCCGGGCGAGCAGACCGCGGTTCTCCAGCCGGCGGGCCACATCGGCCATGGTGGAGGTGTCCAGGGCGACGGCGGCGGCCATGGAACGCTGGTCCTGGCCGGGATGGGCCTCCACGGTCTGCAGCACCGCGAACTGAGGGCCGGTGAGGACTGGGTCCACCTCCCGTGCCCACACGGCGAGATACGCCTGGTAGAGACGGCGGACCTGATAGCCGGGCGCGGCTGTCAGGGCAGTGGGGGCCTCCGGCCCGGTTTGGGCGGGCGGGGTGGGATCAGTCATAGAACCTACTTAAGCACGCACGGTTGACGCCGAGGGACAGCGGGGCGGGCGCCGGTGCACCCTCCGGCACCGGCCGTGGCCTCACCGACCGGTACCGAGGTGGACCGGCCCCGTACCGCCGGCGCCGCTACCGGCCATCGTTCCGGCGCCGCTTCCGGCAGCGCGGGAGACCGGGCCGCCGAGCAGGCTCCCGGCGCCGGGCACGACGGGCGGCAGCCCGAGCTCCGTCAGGATGCGGAACGCGGTGGAGGTGGCCGCCGACAGCACGGGCAGCCCCGCCTCGTCCTCGACGGGCTGGATCGACGCCAGCGACGGCATCTGCACGCAGGCCGACAGCACCAGCGCGTCGGCCCGGCCCAGGTTCAGGCGGCGCCAGTGGTCACGGAGATCGGCGGGGTCCAGGCGGGCCACCGCCAGGTTGTCCGGGACTTCGAGGCTGAGCGCGTCGACCACCTCGATCCCGGCGTCCTCGATGTAGTCGACCACCTTGGCGGTGAGCTCCTTCATATACGGCGTGATGATCGCGACCCGGCGGGCGCCGAGCGCCTCGACGCCGCTGAGCAGGGCGCCGGCGCTGGAGACCACGGGAGCCCGGGAGCCCTCGGCCCGCAGCGCGGAGGCGATGTCGGCCTCCGCCGCACAGTGGTGACCCGGCCCCTGCGCCATGATGGCGACCAGGCAGGCGGTGGCGACGACATCGGGCCGCGCGTCGGCCAGTTCGAGGGCGGCCCGCTCGGTCTGCGCGTTCATATCGCGCAGCTCGTCCGGGGTGACGTGCTTCATCCGCATGCGGCTGCTGTGGAAGACGAAGCGGTCGTCGGGCGCGATGGACTCCCGCGCGTTGAGCATCCGGGGAAGCTCGGTCTCCATCGTCAGGTTGGAGCTGGGCACGATCAGCCCGATGTGATGGTCTGCCATGGGGTTGGTCCTCCGAAACGGGGCAGTGGGCACCGGTCAGGCGGCCGGGGAGAGGATGGTCCGGAGCGCGTCGCGGAGCGTCGCGGTGGCGATGGCCGGGGCGTCCCAGAAGATCATGTGGCCGGCGCCGGGGATCTGGTGCAGTGGTACCGGCGGATTGCTCTCGGCGGCCTCCCGCGCCCCTTCCGCCGTCACGACGGGACTGCCGGCCCCGTAGAGCAGGTGGGCCGGTCCGGGCACCCGGGGCCACCAGTCGAAGAAGTCCTCGTGCTCGAAGCCGTGGTGCGTGGCCACGATGGCCTCCTCGGCGCAGCTGGACAGCCAGCGGGCCCGCAGTTCCTGTTCCCGCCGCGGCCAGGTGGGCCAGGAGGCGGCTACCTCGTCGGCGTCCGTTCCGCGCCGGGCTTCGGAGAGCTGCCGCAGGAACACCTCCCGGGCGGTGGGGTACGGTCCGCGATCCGGGCCGCTCATCGGCGGGTCGGCCAGCACGGTGCCGCGCAGGGGCACCTTGGCCCGCACCGCTACGGCCGCCGCGATCCGCGCGCCCATGGAGTGACCGAGGAGCAGCGGACGGTCGAGGCCGAGGTGGGTGATGAGGGCTTCGGTGTCCTCGGCGTACTCCTCCAGCCCGTAGCCGTCGCCCTCGTCCGAGAGACCCCGGCCGCGTACGTCCAGCACCACCGGCCTGACCAGGTCGGTCAGTTCGCGTGCCACGAAGTCCATGGTGACCGCGGGACTGGTGATACCGGGCAGGACGACCAGCGCCGGCCGGTCGCCGCCGTAGTCGAGGGCGTGCAGCCGTACCTCTCCGGAGCGCGCCCACCGGCTCGTGGCCGGCACATCGGCCAGATCGGCGAGCGCGCTCTGCAGGACCGAACGCCGTGTCATGTGCTGTCTCCTCGTCGGTGGGAACGCCGGCTCGTTCGAGGGGCCGCCGGGGCGGGAACGGAGGCGATGTAGCCGACGGCGTCCTCGAGGGTGACGACGTCGCCGTACTTGGCCTGGATGTCGAAGAGCGCCGCGTCCGCCGGCCCCTCGGCCCGGTCGCCCACGCAGGCACGGGGCACCAGCACCGGGAAGCCCGACTGGACGGCGTCGACCACGGTGGCCCGCACACAGCCGCTCGTGGTGGCGCCGCACACCACGACGGTGTCGCGGTCCAGACCGGTCAGGGTCGCGGCGAGGCTCGTGCCGAAGAAGGCCGAGGCCCCCTTCTTCACCACCAGCTGATCGTGTCCCGGCCGCATGGGCAGCCGAGGGTCGATGGCCACGGCATCACTGCCCTCGACCAAGGTGCGCAGGCCGGGAGCCTTGCGCAGCCAGGCGACCGCGTCACCGGACGCCTCGGCCTCGGTGTAGGCGATCGCGGTGAAGATCACCGGAACCTCCACCGGCCGGGCCGCGTCGATCAGGCGCGTGGTGGCGGCCACGACCTCGGAGAGGTCGGCACCCGAGGGATACGAGTCCTCGGTGAAACCCCGGGTCAGGTCCACCACGACGATCGCCGGACGGCTGCCGCGCCGCACCGCGGCACCGAAGCCGGCCCGCTCGTAGGTGCGGTTGGTGGTGAGGCCGTACAGTCCGCCGCTCACCGACGCCTCCCCAGCAGCCAGCCCGGCACGAACCCGACCAGGAACGCGGCCGCGACCGGGCCGTACTTCTTCAGCAGCGGGCCCGCGATCAGCACCATTCCGTTGAGCTCACCGGGCGCCTCGGCGGGCACGCCGACCGCGGGAGTGGACGCGGCGGGCGCCGCGCCGGAGGCGGGGGACGCTTCCGCGCCGCCCTGCTGCAGGAGAAGGTTGCCGAGGTTCTGGGCGAACTGCTGGAGGATCTTGTCGGACACGGCCCCGATGGCCCCCTTGCCGAACTGGGCGATCTTGCCCCGGATCACCAGGTCGGTGGAGAGGTTCAGCTGGGCGCCGCCCTCGGCCGGGACGACCTCCAGGGAGATCTCGGCCTCGGCGTCGCCGCTGCCGTGGGTGTCGGCGCCGCTGGCGTGGACACGCAGCCTCCGTTTTTCGGCGTCGACCTCCAGGAAGCGCACGGTGCCGGCATAGGCGGCCGAGATCGGACCCACCTTGATCTTGACCGCGCCGCGCCAGGCATCGCCGTCACGGCCTTCGAGAGCGGCGCCGGGCATACAGGACGCCACTTGTCGGACGTCGCCGAGCAGGGCGAACACCGCGTCGGGCTCGGCTTGGACGGAAACGGTATTGATCAGTTGCATGAGTCCTCCTCGGCGCCCATGGCCCGCTGCGAGCGCCGGGCGGTCGCACAGGCGTCGATCGCCTCGACGATGGTCTGGTAGCCGGTGCACCGGCACAGGTTCGCGGCGACGACCTCCCGGATGTCCTCCTTGGTCGCCTCCGGCCGCTCCGCGAGGAACCCCTGGGCCAGCATCAGAAAGCCGGGGGTGCAGAAGCCGCACTGCAGGCCGTGGTGGGTGGTGAAGGCCCGCTGGAGATCGCTGAGCTCCCCGGTGCCGGAGTCGGCGAGGGATTCCACGGTGGTGATCCGCGCTCCCTCCGCCTGGGCGGCGAACATCAGACAGGCCCGGACCGGGAGCCCGTCGACGAGCACGGTGCAGGCGCCGCAGATCCCGTGCTCGCAGCCGACGTGGGTGCCGGTCAGCCGCAGATCGTGGCGGAGCACGTCCACCAGGGTGCGGCGCGGGGCCGTGATCACCTCGTATGACGTGCCGTTGACGTCGAGCGTGATGAGCTGGACGTCGTCGCCCAGGCCGGTGGTGTCGTTCATGGTGTCTGCTCCGGTGTGCGGGGGGTCAGGGCACGGTGGACCGTCTCCGGTGTGATGGGCGTGTTGTCCAGTTCGACGCCGGTGGGCCGCAGTGCGTCGTTGACGGCGTTGAGTACGGCGGCGGGGGCCCCGATGGTGCCGCCCTCGCCGGCGCCCTTGGCTCCCGTCGCGGTGAAGGCGCACGGGGTCTCCAGATGGTGGATCACCACCTCCGGGATCTCATGGGCGGTGGGCACCTTGTAGTCCATGAAGCTGGTGGCCGACGGCTCGCCCTGGGCGTCGTAGGTGATCTGCTCGAAGAGCGCCCCCGAGATGCCCTGTGCGATGCCGCCCCGGCACTGCCCCTCCACCACCTGCGGATTGACGGCGACACCGCAGTCCTCGACGCAGAAGTAGGCGAGGATCTCCACCTGCCCGGTGCCCTCGTGCAGTTCCACCACCACCCCGTGGGTGGCGTTGGAGAAGGTGCCGTCGTTGTGGACGTCGAAGACGGCGGTGGCGGTGAGGCCCGGGTCGATGTCCTTGGGCAGCAGATGCGACTTGAGATAGGCGATGTCGGCCAGGTGCTCGTAGGTGAGTGCGACATCCGGGTCGTCGCGCCGGCGGACCCGGCCCCGGTCCAGTTCGGTCTCCTCCGGGGGGATGTCCCACTCGGCGGCGGCGATGGCGCGGAGCTTCTCGCCGAGCTTGCCCGCCGCCATCCGTACGGCACTGCCGCCGATCGCGATCGAGCGGCTGGCGAAGGTGCCCCAGCCGTAGGTGATGCGGTCGGTGTCGCCCTGGTGCAGTTTGACCTTGGCGATGTCGAGGCCGAGCGCATCGGCGACGATCTGCGCCATGGTCGTCTCATGGCTCTGCCCGTGGCTGATGGTGCCGGTGGTGGCGGTGACCGCGCCGCTGGTGTCCATCCGGACCTCGGCGAGGTCGAACCCGGGCACGACCTCCATCTTGCGCTGGGCGAAGGCGGCGGAGCCGTAGCCGGTGCGCTCGCTGAAGCAGCTGTAGCCGATCCCGATGTGCCGGCCCTCGGCCGTGGCCGCGGCCTGCCGGTCGTACCAGCCCGCCTCGCGCAGCGCCCGCTCGCACAGGTCGAGGGATTCCAGATATGAGCCGGGGTCGTAGGTGATGTTGTTGACGCCGGTGTACGGGAAGTCGGTGATGACGTTGCGGCGCCGGATCTCCACCGGGTCCAGGCGCAGTTCGCGGGCGGCGCGCTCCATGAGCCGCTCCATGGCCATGACGTACTGCGGGCGGCTCACGCCCCGGTAGGGGGCGGTGGGCGCCTTGTTGGTGGTGATCGCCCGGCCGCGCACCCGGTAGGCGGGCACCTTGTAGACGCCGGGCATCTCGGCGGAGGCCATCAGCGGCTCGATGCCGGCCGTGAACGGATAGCAGGAGTAGGCGCCCATGTCGCACACCACATCCGCGTCGAGGCCGAGGATCCGGCCCTCGGCGTCGAAGGCGGCGCGTGCGGCGTAGTGCTGTTCCCGGGCGAGGAACGAGGCGGACAGGGCGTCCTTGCGGTCCTCGATCCACTTGACGGGCCGGCCGAGCCGCAGCGCGGCCGCCGCGGTGGCGATCTCCTCGCGGCCGACCACGCACTTGAGGCCGAAACCGCCACCCATGTCCGGGACGATCACCCGCACCGCGCGCTCGTCCAGTCGCAGGCAGCGGGAGGCCACGGTCCGCACCTGATGCGGAGTCTGGGTGCAGGTGTGCAGGACGAGCTGCTCCTCCCGGGCGTCCCACTGCGCCACCGCGCCACGCGTCTCCAGCGGCAGGGCGTTCTGCCGACCGGTTCGCACATCGACGTGGACCACGCAGGGAGCCTGGTCGAAGATCTCGTCGATGCCCTCGGTGGCGAACAGGCCGACGTCGACCAGGGTGTTCCCGGCGGCCTCCGCATGCACCCGCGGAGCGTCGGGGGCGAGGGCCTGTTCCTCACAGGTGATGGGCGGCAGGGGCGCGTACGTCACCTTGGCGGCCTCCAGGCCGTCCTCGGCGAGGTAGGGGTCGCGGGCGACGACCACGGCGACGGGCTCGCCGACGTAGCGGACCCGGTCGCGGGCGAGGACGGGCATCGCGGTCGGCACGAACTCCGAGAGCGGGCGGCCGAGTTGGGCGGTGATGTCCCCCAGCTCCAGGTCGGCGGCGGTGAACGCGGCGACGACGCCCGGGACCTGACGCACCCGGGTCAGATCGATCTCGGTGATCGTCCCATGAGCGACCGTGGAGCGGACGAACTGCGCGTGCAGCATGCCGGGCAGCTCGATGTCGTCGACGAAACGGCCACGTCCGGACAGCAGCCGGGGATCCTCGCGGCGCGCCACCGACCTGCCGACCAGCCGGTCGTCCTTGGCGGACGTCATCGTGACATCGCCTCCTCACAGGCTCGCTCGATCAGATTGCGGATGAGGTGCTTGCGGTAGTCGCCGCTGCCGTGTCCGTCGCTCGGCGGATCCACGGCGGAGGCCGCCGCCTCCGCGCAGTCCCGGAACGAGCCGCCGGCCGCCAGCACGGCCTCCGCCTCGGGCACGCGTACCGGCATCGCGGCGACACCGCCCAGAGCCACCCGGCCGCCGCGGATGTCCTCGCCGTCGGTGGCCAGATCGACCGCGGCGGAGACGATGGCGAAGTCCCCGCGACGCTCGGCGAACTCGGTGAGCGCCGCGTGCGGCGCGGGGCGGGGGAAGACGATCTCCACGAGGATCTCGTCGGGGTCCAGCGCGGTGGTGTAGTAGCCGAAGAAGAACTCACCGGCCGGGATGCGACGCCGCCCGCGCGGGCTATGGGCCACGAACTCGGCGTCGAGCAGCACGGCCAGCAGACACCACTCGGCGGTCGCGTCGCCGTGCGCGATGCTGCCGCCCACGGTGCCGCGGGTCCGGATCGGCAGATGGCCGATCCACCGCATGGCATCGCGGATGACCTCGAAACCCGCCCCGAGCCGGTCCGCGGGCGCGGTCTCCACCGTGTGATGGGTGGTGAGCGCCCCGATGTGCAGTCCGCCGTCGGCCGCGACCCCGAGATGGTCGAGTTCGCGCAGGCCGGCGATGTCGACCAGATGCCCCGGGCGGGCCAGCCGGAAGTTCATCATCGCGACCAGGCTCTGGCCGCCGGCGATGACCTTGGCCTCGTCGGACAGTTCGGCCAGGAGTGCCGTGGCGCCCTCGACATCGCGCGCTCGGTGGTACTGGAAGGGAGCGGGCTTCATGTTTCTCCTGTCGTTTTCGAAGGCAGACCCGGGCGGCCCGGTCGGGGCGGGCTACCCGTCAGCGCACCGGCTGACCGACGGCCGGCTCCGGGGACGCCTGGGCGGGCACCGCGGCCGGGTCGTCCTCGTCGAGGTCGCGTCCCTTGGTCTCGGGCGCCGCGAACGCCGTCCAGATGACGGCCCCCAGGACGGCCACGGCCAGTACCCCGAACGTCAGCGGCAACCCCAGCAGCGGCCACATCACCGAGCCGAACAGCATCGGGGCGAAGCCGGTGAGCACCCGGCTGAACGAGGACGCCCAGCCGAAGCCGCTGGCCCGCAGCGTGGTCGGGTACAGCTCGGAGACATAGGCGTACATGGCGGGGATGGTCAGCTGCATCAGGAAGCCGAAGACGGCGATGGCCACGACGGAACCCGTCGGCATGCGCATCACCAGCGCGAACACCACCAGTGCGAGCGAGGCGATCGGGGCCGAGACCCCTATGAGCCACTTCCGGCCGACCGTGTCCACCAGCACCGTGGAGGTCAGGACGCCGACGATGCCGACCGCGCTCATCAGCGTGGTGCTCATGAAGGCGGCCGTGTCGCCGAGACCCTCCTCCTTGAGAATGGACGGCAGCCAGCTCAGGGCCGCGTAGTACACCAGCATGACGGTGGCGAAGAGCAGCCAGGCGGCGGAGGTGATGCGCGGGCTGAACCTCCAGACCGCGCGCAGCTGTTCGAGCGAGGCGCGGGGGCCGTTCCCCCCGGCCTCGGGCACCGGGGCGGGAATGACATACGGCTCGACAGGCGCACCGGTGCGGGCGACCAGATCGTCGATGACGGCCCGCGCCTCGGCTTCCCTGCCCTTCTTGCTGAGGTAGACGGGCGACTCCGGCACACCCCTTCGCACCCAGAACAGCAGCAGCGCCGGAATGCTCATCACGGTGAGCATCCACCGCCAGTTGCCTTCGAGGGGCAGCATGGCCGTCGAGACCAGACCGCACAGGGTCACGCCGATCGGCCACCAGGCGTCCAGCGCGGTCAGTACGCGTCCGCGGTACTTCGTCGGGGAGAACTCCGCCACCAGGGCGTAGTCGACGGGGATACAACCGCCCAGTCCGACACCGGCGATGAAGCGCAGGGCGAGGAAGATCCCGTAGTTCGGGGCCAGGGCACCGGCCACCGAGAACACCGCGAAGACCAGCAAGGTGACGCTGAAGGACTTCTTGCGTCCGATGCGGTCGGCGATCGCGCCCCAGATCACCGCGCCCACGGCCATGCCCACCAGATTGGCGGTGGCCACCAGACCTCGCTGGGAGAGGGAGAGGTGGAAGTGGTCGCCCAGCAGCGGCATCAGGAAGCCGTTGAGTGCGATGTCATAGGCGTCGAAGAGGTAGCCGAGGCCGCCGATGATGAAGATCCTGCCCTGGACCCCCCATCTCCATGGGAGGTCCTGGACGATCCGGTCGCCTGTTTTCACTGTCGCTCCACGGGGTGTTCGGGGATGTGCCCGCGCGGGGCGACACCGAGGTGGATGAGCGGGAAGTGGCCCCGAGGGGGGCAAGTGATGAGCGGGATGGGGGGTTGGGGAGGGGAATGGGGAGGGGAGGGCCCGGTCAGCGGGCGAAGCGGTAGTCGAAGGCGCCCAGGTCCGGGTCGTCGAGCGGGCTGCCGCTCCACAACCAGTGGTAGGAGACGTCGGATTCGCCGTCGAAGCCGCGCCGCAGCAGGGCGTCCCTGGCCTCCTGCTGAGGGCCGTCGGGATAGTGGTAGAAGGTCTTGTTCTGCAGTGAGGCGTCCTGGACCATGCCGGCGTGCTTGGCTCGCCGGTCGACGTAGCGCCGAAGTGCGCCCTCGACGTCGTCGGCGTTGACACGGCCCAGTTCCTCGGCCAGTACGGCGGCGTCCTCCATGGCCTGGGAGGCCCCCTGGGCCTGGTAGGGCAGCATGGCGTGGCAGGCGTCGCCCAGGAGGGCCATCCGGCCGTCCATCCAGACCGGGTCGCGCCGGCGGTGGTAGAGGGCGAAGGAGAGCACGTCCTCCTTGGCCTTGGACAGCATCGCCGCCGCCCGGTCATCCCAGCCCTCGTAGGCGTTCACCAGGTCCTCCGGGGTGGCCGAGCCGGTCCATTTCTCGGCGACCTCGTCCGTGCACGGGACACAGCCGACGACGTTGAGGTACTCGCCGCCGCGGATCATGTAGTGGACCAGGTGCCGGTCGGGGCCGTACCAGATGGTGCTCTGGAAGCGGTCCATCAAGAAGCGGGTGGCCGGGTCGGCGGCGATGAGGTCGCCGGGGATGAGGGCCCGGAAGGCCATCTCGCCGGAGAACAGCAGGGTGTCCGGGAGGCCCATGAGGTCGCGGACCCGGGAGCGGATGCCGTCGGCGCCGATCAGCACGTCGGCTTCGAAGCGCCGGCCGTCGTCGGTCACGGCCACGGGGCGACGGGGGTCGCTCCGGTCCAGTTCGCCGACCCGGCTCGAGGTGTGCAGTGCGACCACCGGGCCGGGGCCGGCCGGCTCGACGCAGGCGTCGGTGAGGACACCGTGCAGATCGGCCCGGTGGTAGTGCCAGTACGGCGCGTTGTAGCGCTGCTTGACGTAGTCACCGAGCTGGGTCAGCCCGATGATGCTGCCGTCCTTCCACCGGCGCCGCACCTGGTCCTGGGGCTCGGTGTGGATGGCCTCCAGTTGCTTGCGCAGCCCCAGCCCGAGCAGGACCCGGCTCGCGTTGGGCGCCGTTTGGATACCCGCGCCGATCTCGCCGAACCGCGGTGCCTGCTCCAGCACGGTCACCTGATGGCCGCGCTGGCGCAGCGACAGCGCGGCGGTCATTCCGCCGAGCCCGCCGCCGACGATGACGACGTCGAGGGATTGGGTGGATGCCATGTTCTCTCCAGATGCGGGTGCGGCGGCGGGATCAGAAGTCGACGAGCCGGCCCGCGGTGACGACGTCCTGGTCGTCGACGGAGACGGTGCAGCCGCGCATGGCGATGTCGACGTGCGCATACGATTCGCGCTCGAGTACGGGGTGGGGTCCGGTGGACCACAGGAAGTTCCCGGCGAACGCCCGCGCGTCCATGCCCATCAGCTCTTCCTTGCCGTACAGGGCGGTGGCGAACCAGTCGGCGGTGCGCATCAGACCCCAGCCCATATGGGACAGGCTGCGTCCCCATTCGTCGTCCGCGTCGTCGAAGAAGGTGTTCAGCAGGTGGGCCTCGGCGCCACCGGACACCTTCTCGATGTTCCCGCCCGCGATCTCCAGAGTGACCGGCTGACGTACGTACTCCTTGAACGGCAGCAGGATGTCGCCCTCGGAGAGCACGATCCGGCCCTCGGAGAACCGCGGCCAGCACAGGACCATGGTGCTCGGCCAGTGGTCCCAGCGGCCCGGGTCGTCGGCGAAGCCCACCTGGAACTCCGGCTTGGAGCCCGGCAGTTCGATGGTCAGGTCGGTGCCGGCCTCGGAGCTCACCCGCATGACGGACGCGCTCTTCAGCAGGTTGACGCCCTTGAGCACCTCCGCCTTGTCCTCCGGCTTGGGCAGATTGCGGATGAGCACGTCGGGGGCGTCGCACACGAAGAGGATGCGGGTGCCCGTCCGCATGATCTCCTGCTGGAGCGGGGCGTGGATGAAGCCCTCCCGCGTGAGGTCCACGACGAGGTCGGCGGCCTTGAGCAGGTCCTGCGCGGCGGTATCGCCGAGCACCGCGCTCAGACCGGGTCCGGCACCGGTGCGGGTGCTGTCCGAGGGCGACGGGTTGCCGCCGGGGACCGTGGCGGCGATGACGTGCGCGCCGCAGGCCTTGGCCGCGCCGAAGGCGGCCGCCACGTAGTCGCCGCGGCTGGTGGGCTCGGACAGGACGACGACGTGCTCATCGGGCTTGAGCTTGCACAGCTTCAGCTCCTGAGTGAACGCCTCGAGCAGGTCAACGGAGGTGAGGTCGAGCATGTCTCGCTCCTGGGGAGGGGGAAGGTGGCAGACGGCGATCGCACGGTCCGGGCAGACGTAGAGGTATAGATCCAGCCATGCGGCCAGGTGGCTTCATGGGGAGACGCGGGGCTCACGGGCGCCGCCGACGCAATTAATCCGAACGCGTACGATCTGGATCTGGCAAGGGGTACGGCCGAACTTTTTTGTGATCAGTCCACCTCCCGGGGTGGCCCCAGCGGCCGGAACATGCCTGCTGACCTTGTATTTTCCCCAGGTGTCGGCCGTCTTTCCCGGCTTCACGAAGATGAACGAAAGATGATTGCGGCTGGCGCGAAGCCTTGCGCCGAGAGTTCGTACGTGCTCGGATGGTTTCTGTTCACATCCGGATTGGGTGCCCTGAGCTGCCTTGCGATGGCTGGTTCTCAGCGGCGCGCCGTCTCCAAGGAGGGCTCCGATGGCCATTCCCCGCATCGCTCGGCGAACCGTGGTCGCGGTGCGTATGGCCCCGTCGCGTCACCGAGCCTGCCCGGTGCCCTTGCGGGAACACACGAGGGCCGCGGGGGTCGGGCCCCCCGGCCCCTAGTTGGCGGCGGCCACAACTTGGCAGGGAGGGTTAGTGTGGGGTTGGGGGTGGCCCCGACAGG
>NZ_JBHYVB010000129.1:25890-34206 GCF_042750115.1 Streptomyces sp. NPDC059455 | reverse complement strand
GGTGTTGGCGGCCACTCGGCCGAGCGACAGCACGGGGTGGCCGTTGCGGCGGGCGTCCGACAGCCGCTCCACGAGCAGCATGCCGACGCCCTCGCCCCAGCCGGTGCCGTCCGCGCCCGCCGCGAACGCCTTGCAGCGGCCGTCCGGGGCCAGCCCGCGCTGACGGCTGAACTCGATGTACGCGCCGGGGCTGGACATGACCGTCACACCGCCCGCGAGGGCGAGCGAGCACTCGCCCTGGCGCAGCGCCTGGATCGCCCAGTGCAGCGCCACCAGCGACGACGAGCACGCCGTGTCGACCGTGACCGCCGGGCCCTCCAGACCGAAGGTGTACGCGAGCCGGCCGGAGACCACGCTGGCCGCGTTGCCCGTGCCCAGATAGCCCTCGACGCCCTCGGGGACGGTGTGCAGCGAGGCGTCGTAGTCCTGCCCGTTGGAGCCGACGAACACCCCTGCGGAGGTGCCCCGCAGCGTCGCCGGGTCGATGCCCGCGCGCTCGAACGCCTCCCAGGAGGTCTCCAGCAGCAGCCGCTGCTGCGGGTCCATGGCCAGCGCCTCACGCGGCGAGATCCCGAAGAACGCGGCGTCGAAGTGGCCCGCGTCGTAGAGGAATCCGCCCTCGCGTGCGTAGAAGGTGCCGCGCGTGTCCGGGTCCGGGTCGTAGAGCGCGTCCAGGTCCCAGCCGCGGTCGGCCGGGAACTCGGCGATGGCGTCCCCGCCCGCGGTGAGCAGCTGCCACAGCTCCTCGGGCGACCGCACCCCGCCCGGGAAGCGGCAGCTCATGGCGACGATGGCGATCGGGTCGTCATCGGCCACCGCCGTCACCGAAGCCGGGCGGGAGGCGTCGGTGCTCGTTCCGATGAGCTCGCCGCGCAGATAGCCCGCGAGGGCGGAGGCCGTCGGATAGTCGAAGACCAGGGTGGCGGGCAGCTGGACACCGCTGGCGGCACCGAGCCGGTTGCGCAGCTCGACGGCGGTCAGCGAGTCGAAGCCCAGCTCGCCGAAGGCCCGGTCGGCACCGATGGACTCCGAGCCGTCGTGTCCGAGCACCACGGCCACCTGCGTACGGACCAGGTCCAGCAGCAGCCGGTCGCGCTCCGCCTCGCCCAGCCCGGCCAGCCGGGCGGCGAGCGAGGAACCGTCGGCCGCGGGCGCGGTGGCGGTGTCCTCCGCCGCCGCGCGGATCTCCGGGAGGTCCGTGAGCAGACGGCTGGGCCGCCCGGCGGTGAAGTCCGGTGCGAACCGGTCCCAGTCGATGTCCGCGACCGTGACCACGGTGTCATCGAGGTCGAGCGCCCGCTGGAGCGCGCCGATCGCCAACTCGGCGTCCATCGGCGGCAGTCCGCCGCGCCGCAGCCGCTGCTCCAGCGCCCCGTCCGTGGCCATCCCGCCCTCGGCCCACGGGCCCCAGGCGATCGAGGTGGCGGGCAGGCCCTCGGCGCGGCGCCGCTCGGCGAGCGCGTCCACGTAGGCGTTGGCGGCCGCGTAGTTGCCCTGTCCGGCGGCGCCGAACGTGCCGCTGATCGAGGAGAACAGCACAAAGGCCGACAGCTCCCGATCGCGCGTCAGCTCGTCGAGATGGGCCGCGGCGGCGGCCTTGGCGCGCAGGACGCCGGTGAAGCGCTCGGGGGTGAGCGCGTCCAGTACGCCGTCGTCCAGCACCCCCGCCGTGTGCACCACGGCCGTCAGCGGCAGCTCGGCCGGGATGTCGGCGAGGAGCCGGGCGAGCGCGTCCCGGTCGGCCACATCGCACGCGGCGAACGTGATCCGGGCGCCGGAGGCGGCGAGTTCATCGCGCAGCTCGGCGGCGCCGGGGGCGTCGAGGCCACGGCGGCTGGTGAGCAGCACATGTTCGGCGCCGCCCGCGACCAGCCAGCGGGCCACCTGCCCGCCCAGCGCGCCCGTACCGCCGGTGACCAGGGTCGTACCGGCGCCCGGCGTCCAGGAGCCACTGGGGGACGCGGACCCGGACGCGGGCACGGGCGCGGAGGCCCGGACGAGGCGGCGTCCGAACACGCCCGACGCCCGCACCGCCACCTGGTCCTCGCCACCGGCCCCGGCACCGTTACCGCCACCGGCCAGCGCCTCCGCCAGCCGTCCCAGCGCACGCTCATCGGCCGTCTCCGGGAGGTCGACCAGACCGCCCCAGCGCTCGGGCACCTCCAGCGCGGCCACCCGGCCCAGGCCCCAGAGCCGCGCCTGCGCGGGGCTGACCGTTCCGTCCGAACGGCCCACGGCCACCGCGCCCCGCGTGGCGACCCACAGCGGCGCGCCAATGCCCGCGTCGCCCAGGGCCTGTGTCAGCGCGGCCGTCCGCAGCAGCCCGTCGCCGCCGCCATTGCCGTCGCTGTCGCCATCGCCATCGCTGTCCGTGAAGGCCAGCAGGGAGAGCACACCGCCGGTCACGGGCGCGTCGCCGAGGGCCCCGGCCAGCCGTTCGGCCACCGTGGCGCGGTCGTCGTCGGCGGTCAGCTCGACGCGGCGTACGTCGAGGCCACGGTCGTTCAGCAGCCGTACGGCACCCGCGACCCAGGCGTCCTCGGCCGCCTCGGCCGGTACCACCACGAGCCAGCCGCCGGTCAGGGACGCGACGGAACGGTCGGTGACCGGCTTCCACGACACCCGGTAGCGCCAGCCGTCCACCGTCGAACGCTCCGACTGCTGCCGCCGCCACGACGAGAGGGAAGGCAGCAGGGCCTCCAAGGCGCCGTTGCTCTCGATGCCGAGGTTCAGGGTGTCGGCGAGCGAGGCCAGATCCTCGCGCTCGACGGCCTCCCAGAAGCGGGCGTCGACGGCGTTCTGAGCCGTGGCCTCCGGGGTGGCGGTGGCGGTCCGCACGTCCAGCCAGTAGCGCCGCCGCTGGAAGGCGTACGTCGGCAGCTCCACGCGCCGCGCGCCGGTCCCGGCTGCAGCGTAGAACGCCTCCCAGTCCAGGGCGAGGCCCCGGGTGTGCAGGGCGGCGAGGGCGGTGGTGACGGTCTCGGCCTCAGGGCGGCCACCGCGCAGGGCGGCGACAAAGCCCGCTGCCGTGTCGCCCTCGGCCAGGCAGTCCTGTCCCATGGCGGACAGCACGCCGTCGGGGCCGAGTTCGAGGTACGTGGTGACGCCCTGGGCTTCCATCGTCCGGACACCGTCGAGGAAACGGACGGCCTCGCGGACGTGGCGCACCCAGAAGTCGGGGCTGGTGATCTCCTCGGCGGAGACCACGTTGCCGGTGAGGTTGGAGACGATCGGGATGCGCGGGGCCTCGTACGACAGGCCCCGCGCCACCTCGCGGAACGCGTCCAACATGCCGTCCATGCGCGGGGAGTGGAACGCGTGGCTGACCGTGAGCCGCTTGGTCTTACGGCCCTGGGCCTGGAAGCTCGCCGCGATGTCCAGAGCCGCGTCCTCATCACCCGCGATGACGACGGAGGTCGGGCCGTTGAGCGCGGCGATGGACACGCGCTCGGTGAGCAGCGGCGTGACCTCGTCCTCCGACGCCTGCACCGCGATCATCGCGCCACCGGCCGGAAGCGCCTGCATCAACCGCCCACGCGCCGCCACTAGCTTCGCGGCGTCCGCGAGCGAGAGCACACCCGCCACATGCGCGGCGGCCAACTCACCGATCGAATGCCCGGAGAGGAAATCGGGCCGCAGCCCCCACGCCTCCGAGACCAGCCGGAACAACGCCACCTCGACCGCGAACAACGCGGGCTGAGTGAACCCCGTCCGATCCAACGCCTCGGCATCATCCCCGAACACCACGGTCTTCAGCGGCCGTTCGAGATGCGCGTCCAGCTCGTCGCACACCGCGTCGAACGCCTCCGCGAACACCGGGTAGGCGTCGTACAGCTCACGCCCCATCCCCAGCCGCTGGCTCCCCTGCCCGGTGAACAGGAACGTCAGCTTCCCGGCCACCGGCGAGCCCTGGACCAGGCCCGTGGCCGGTTCGCCTGAGGCCAGCGCCTCCAGGGCGCGCAGGAAGCCCTCACGGCCGTCGGCCACCAGCACCGCGCGGTCCTCGAAGGCGGTGCGCCCGGCGGCCAGGGTGTAGCCGATGGCGGCCAGGTCCACGTCCTCGTCGGCGGCGCGCAGCCGGTCGCGCAGGCGGCGGGCCTGGTCGCGCAGCGCGTCGCCGCCCACGGCCGACAGCGGCCACGGCAGCACCGGCGGTACGGCGGACGGCCGCGCCGCCGCGTCCTCGCGGTCCTCGGCGGCGGGCGGCTGCTCGATGATGGTGTGCGCGTTGGTGCCGCTGATGCCGAACGACGACACACCGGCGCGGCGCGGACGACCGGTCTCCGGCCACTCCACCGGCTCGGTCAGCAGCGAGACCGCGCCGTCCTCCCAGTCGACGTTCGGGGAGGGCGCGTCCACGTGCAGCGTCTGCGGCAGCACACCGTGCCGCATGGCCAGCACCATCTTGATGATGCCCGCGACACCGGCGGCGGCCTGCGTATGGCCGATGTTGGACTTGATGGACCCCAGCCACAACGGCCGGTCGGCCTCCCGCTCCTGCCCGTACGTGGCCAGCAGCGCCTGCGCCTCGATCGGGTCACCCAGCGTCGTGCCCGTGCCGTGCGCCTCGACGACATCCACCTCACCGGCCGCCAGCCCGGCGGTGGCCAGCGCCTGGCGGATGACGCGCTGCTGGGACGGGCCGTTGGGCGCCGTCAGGCCATTGCTCGCACCGTCCTGGTTGATGGCGGAGCCCCGGACCACCGCCAGCACCGGGTGGCCGTTGCGCCGCGCGTCCGACAGCCGCTCCACGAGCAGCATGCCCGCACCCTCGGCCCAGCCCGTGCCATCCGCACCGGCCGCGAACGACTTGCAGCGGCCGTCCGTGGCCAGGCCGCGCTGACGGCTGAAGTCGATGAACGTCTCGGGCGTGGCCATGACCGCCACACCACCGGCCAGCGCCATGGTGCACTCGCCCGCGCGCAGCGCCTGGATCGCCCAGTGCAGCGCCACCAGCGACGACGAGCACGCCGTGTCCACGGTGACCGCCGGGCCTTCGAGGCCGAAGGTGTACGCCACCCGGCCGGAGGCGATGGAGCCCGCGTTGCCGGTGCCGATGTAGCCCTCGACACCGTCGGGGATGCCGTCGAGGCCGGTCACGTAGTCGTGGTACATGACGCCCGCGAAGACGCCGACACGGCTGCCGCGCACCCGGGCCGGGTCGATGCCCGCCCGCTCGAACGCCTCCCACGAGGTCTCCAGCAGCAGCCGCTGCTGCGGGTCCATGGCCAGGGCCTCACGCGGCGAGATCCCGAAGAAGTCCGGGTCGAAGTCGGCGGCGTCGTGCAGGAAGCCGCCCTCGCGGGTGTACGAGGTGCCCGCGTGGTCGGGGTCCGGGTGGTAGAGGCCGTCGAGGTCCCAGCCGCGGTCCACGGGGAAGCCGGAGATGCCGTCGCCGCCGGTGGCCCGCCCCACCCCCGCCCCCGCGCGGGGCCCCCCCCCGCGGGGGTCGCGGCTGCTCAGGCGGCGGACGCCGAGCGGGCCGCCGACGCGCGCCGGGGCGGCCCCGGTCCGTACGGGGACGAGCGACGCGGTGGTCTCCTCGGCGCCCAGCAGTTCCTCGCGCAGATGGCCGGCGAGGGCGGTGGGGGTCGGGTAGTCGAAGACGAGCGTCGCCGGGAGCCGCAGTCCGGTGACGGTCTTGAGGTCGTTACGGAGTTCGACGGCGGTGAGCGAGTCGAAGCCCAGCTCCTTGAACGCCCGCCCGGCCTCGACCGCGTCCGGGCCCGCGTACCCGAGCACCGCGGCGACCCGGCCGCACACCAACTCCAGCAGCTCACGGTCCTGTTCGGGGCGCGCGAGCCCGGCGAGGCGCTGGGCGAGCGAGGAGCCGTCGGCGGTGGCGGCCGTGGCGGCGGCCCGCCGGACCGGAGTCCGCACCAGGCCCCGGAACAGGGCCGGTACGGTCCCGGTCGCCGTGGCCTCGGTGCGCAGCCCCGCGTAGTCGAGCCGCATCGGGAAGAGCACGGCGGCACCGTCGGCGCAGGCCGCGTCGAAGAGCGCGAGCCCCTCGTCGGGGGCGATCGGGGCGACCCCGCCGCGCGCGATGCGCCGCAGATCGACCTCGTCAAGACCGCTGCCCATGCCCGCACCGGCCCACAGGCCCCAGGCCGGCGCGGTGGCCGGGAGCCCCTGGGCGACGCGGTGCTGGGCGAGCGCCTCCAGGAAGGCGTTGGCGGCGGCGTAGCTCGCCTGTCCGGGCGCGCCGAACACGGCGGCGGCACCGGAGAACAGCACGAACGCGGACAGCTCGTGGTCGCGGGTCAGCTCGTGCAGGTTCAGTGCCGCGTCCACCTTGGGGCGCAGCACCCGGGCCACCCGCTCGGGCGTCAGCGAGCCGAGGATGCCGTCGTCCAGGACGCCCGCCGTGTGCACCACGGCGGTCAGCGGATGCTCGGCCGGGATGGCGGCCAGGGTCGCGGCGAGCGCGTCGCGGTCGGCCACATCGCAGGCCGCCCAGGTGACGGTGGCACCGGCCGCCGTGAGCTCGGCGCCCAGCTCCTCGGCGCCCTCGGCGTCGGCGCCACGACGGCTGACCAGCAGCAGGTGGCGTACGCCGTGGGCGGAGACGAGGTGGCGGGCGAAGAGGCCGCCGAGGTTTCCGGTGGCGCCGGTGATCAGTACGGTGCCGTTGGGGTCGTACGACGGAACGCCGTCTTCCGCGTCCGTGCCAGCGCCGTCTTCGGTGTTCGTGTCAGCGCCGTTTTCGGTGTTTGTGCCGTCCGTGACCGGCACCCGGGCCAGCCGTGGTGCGAGCGCCACGCCCGCGCGGAGCGCCAGCTCCGCCTCGTCCACGCCGAGCGCGGCGGGCACCGTACGGTACGAGCCCTCCTCGCCGTCCACGTCCAGCAGCACCAGACGGCCCGGGTTCTCCGACTGCGCGGAGCGGAACAGACCGCGCACGGCGGCGTACGGCAGATCCGCCACGCCCGTGCCCGGCTCGGTCTCCACCGCGCCCCGGGTCAGCAGCACCAGCCGCGACCCGGCGAACCGCTCATCGGCGAGCCACTCCTGGAGCAGGGCGAGCATGGTCTGCGTGGCCTCGTGCACGGCCGGTGCGTCGCCGTCGCCACCGGTAGCGCTCAGCAGGACGGTGTCGGGCGCGGATACCCCGGACTCCACGGCCGTCCGCAGCACCGCCAGATCGCGGTACACGGCGAGCCGGACCCCGGGCCCGAACGCGCCCTCAAGCGCGGCCAGTTCGGCGGCATCCGCGCCGAGCACCGCCCAGTCGCCCGTGACCGCGCCGGTCGCGGGCGCCGGAACCGCCGTCCAGTCCAGCCGGAACAGCGACTCGTGCAACCCGCCGCGCGCCGCGCGCACCTGGTCGGCCGAGGCCGCCCGCAGCGCCACGGACTCGATCGTGGCCACCGGACGGCCCGAGCCGTCGGCCACCAGCAGCGAGACCGCGTTCGACGACCGCTCGGACAGCCGCACCCGCAGCGCACCGGCCCCGGCCGCGTGCAGCTGGACGCCGTTCCACGCGAACGGCAGCAGCGCGCCTTCGGCCAGCGCGGACTCGCGGTCGGCGCTGTCGAGGCCGATGACGTGCAGCGCGGCGTCGAGCAGGGCCGGGTGCAGCCCGAACCGCTCGGCCTCGGCGCCCGACGTCAGCGGCGCGCCCTCGGGGAAGCCCACCTCGGCGTAGAGGTTCTCGCCGAGCCGCCAGGCGCCCTTGAGCCCCTGGAACACCGGCCCGTAGCCGAGGCCCGCCCCGGCCAGTTCCTCGTACAGCCCCTCGACCGCGATCGGCGTCGCGCCCTGCGGCGGCCATACGGCGAGCTCAGCGGTCTGGTCCGACTCGGGCATCCGGGCGCCGGGGGCGAGCACACCGGTGGCGTGGCGCGTCCACGGCTCGGTGCCGAGCGCGTCCTGCCGACGCGAGTGCAGGCTGAAGGAGCGGCGGCCGGACTCGTCCGGCCCGTCCACGACGAGCTGCACCCGCACCCCGGTGTGCTCGGGCAGCACGAGCGGGGCTTCGAGGGTGAGTTCGTCCAGCCGCTCACAGCCGACCTGGGCGCCCGCCGTGCTCGCCAGCTCGACGAAGGCGGTGCCGGGCAGCAGCACGGTGTCCATGACCGCGTGGTCGGCCAGCCACGGGTGGGTACGGGTGGAGAGCACCCCGGTGAGCAGAAGACCATCGGCGTCCGCGAGCGCGACGGCGGCGCCGAGGAGCGGGTGGTCGATGTCGCCCAACCCGATCGACTCGGGGTCGCGCGCCCCGGGGGGGGCGGCGCCGGGGCCGGAACGGGGGCGGGGGGAGGGGGGGGTGGGGCGCGACGGCGGGGGCCCCGGGGGGGCGCCCCCCCCCGCGCA